>CAJXLR010000057.1 GCA_913056425.1 uncultured Bacteroidota bacterium | reverse complement strand
CCTTTGTGGTCAATTGATGACTCACTGTGAGCTGAGAGGTAAGAGCACAGCTTCTTTTTCTGCTCATTCTGCAGGTTTGTTCTCTGTTCCACTATTTCTACGTCTGACGTCACGGGAATCGACTCACATGGCAGTTGAGTTTCCAGAGCAGACACTTTTACAAATTGATAATGCTCACTGCTGTTTCAATACACTTGACGCTAAACTGTGTTGAACAATTTGTTCATTAAGAGTCTTTTTTAGAAAAACAGTGACTGCCTTTTTTTGGAAGAAAAAAATCTTTCGGTCCTTTCGAATTCATGTACCTGATTGCTTCCTGAGTGATAAATTGAAGTTAGATCAAAAAGATGCACATAGTAAGCAATGATAAAGATTATCAAATTTGAAACTTTGAATTCATTAAATAAGATGTTTTGTTGTTATAGATAATTTTTTCTTTAAGTCTTCAATAAAGTTGTATTTTGCCATATCGTAAGCGACACCTATAGCATTTGCAAATCCGAAAGAATCAGTTCCTCCATGACTTTTAACAATAACTCCGTTTAGACCTAAAAATACTGCACCATTATACTTTCTAGGATCCATATGTGCCCTAAATCCTTCTAATGATTTTTTTGCTAAAAAATAACCTAATTTAGAAAAAATTGATTTTTTTAATGATTCTTTCAGAGAATTTGTAAAGAAACTTGCAGTTCCTTCTGCCGTTTTAAGAGCAATATTACCTGTAAATCCATCAGTAACGATTACATCAACTAAACCGTCAGTTATTCTGTCACCTTCAACATAACCACAATAATTAATAATTTTATTTAAACTTTTTATGATAATGCCCCAGAGATGGGGCATTTTTATTTACTATCTTCGACAACGTTATGGCAGAACAAAATCAGAACAAAGGCAATCAAATAGATATTGAATTATCCGAGGAAGTTGCAGATGGTACCTATTCCAATCTGGCAATAATCTCACACAGTAGCAGTGAGTTTATTGTGGACTTCGTGCGCATGATGCCAGGTATACCAAAGGCTAAAGTAAAGCAACGAATTATCCTTTCGCCGCAGCATGCTAAAAGACTCATGCGTGCACTGGGAGAAAACATCCAGAAGTATGAAGCGAACTTTGGGGATATCGAAGAACAAGAACAGTTCCCGAGTTTTCCGATGAATTTCGGACCAACCGGAGAAGCATAATCAATATATCATAGATATAACAAAAACACTTTTATCTCAGCTTGGAGACGGCGGTTTGGAGGCAATCGCTAGTAAAATTGGTGCAGACAAGTAACAAACGTCAAAGGCACTTGAAGGGGCTTTGCCCACATTACTTGGTGCAATGGCGAATAATACAAAATCGGAATCTGGTGCGTCAGGACTGCTTGGAGCTCTAGATCGCGATCATGATGGAAGCATCCTCGACGATATTACGGGCTTTATCAACCAAGGAGATAGTGCTCAGGGCGATGGCATTTTGAAACATGTCTTAGGTGGCCAGCGCACTGTGGTTGAGTCGGGTTTAAGTCAGAAAACAGGTTTGAATAGCAGTTAAGCTTAACGGAACTAAATAAAGAGGCAGTCCACTTGGGCTGCCTTTTTTGTAGAATTATTGGATTTGTGTATCTTTATAACTAGTAAAGAACCGATGGTTCAAAATAATACTTAACTATGATTGCTTCTGCACAGCGCACGGCGCGAACCATGGCTGGGTTGGATACCTACACTGGCTCGTGGACAGAGAAGGAAGTTATTCACTTGTTGCGACGAACAATGTTTGGAGCAACTCGAGCAGACATCACTTACTTTAAAGCTAAATCGATGTCGGATGTAGTGGATGAATTACTTACTCCAACACAAACTAACCCTTCACCACCTTTAAACAACTACAATAGTGGTAGGATAACAGATCCGGATATCGCCTTAGGAGATACATGGGTGAATGGTCCTTCAAATCCCGCATTGAATAACGCACGAATGAATTCGTTGCGAGCTTGGTGGGCTGGTCTAATGCTTAATCAGGATCGAAGCATTCTTGAAAAGATGACTCTGTTTTGGCACAACCATTTTGCCACCGAGATGACGGTTTATCGAGATCCGATATTCGGATACAAGCATAACAAATTGCTTCGCGACAATGCACTTGGCGATTTTAAATCATTAGTTCGCGCGGTCACCGTAGACCCTGCGATGCTGGTTTATTTAAACGGTGAAAGGAACACCAAACGTGCAGCGGATGAAAACTATGCACGTGAGTTGCAAGAGTTGTTTACACTTGGCAAAGGGGAAGATTCTAAATACACAGAGGAAGATGTTCGAGTGGCAGCTCGAATTCTAACCGGTTGGAGAAATAATAGAACAAACTTTGAAAGTTATTTCAATCCAAATCTGCATGATACGGACGATAAAACATTCTCGTCTTTCTTCAACAACAAGACCATAAAGGGACAGACTGGCGCAGATGGCGAAAAGGAACTCGACGAGTTACTAGACATGATATTCCTCCAAGATGAGGTTGCAAAATTCATGTGTCGCAAGCTTTACCGATGGTTTATTTATTACGAGATTGACGCAGCAGCAGAACAAAATGTAATTGAACCTCTTGCAGTGATTTTCCGAAACAACAACTATCAGATTAAACCTGTACTCAGTGCGTTGTTTAAGAGTGAGCATTTTTATGACGCGGTTAATCAAGGCTGTCTAATCAAGAGTCCTGTAGATTATTCGGTTGGATTGATGAGACAAAATGGCGTTCAGTTCCCGGACTCAAGTAAGGTGGTTGAGCAGTATTACATGTGGACTATTGTTTATCAAGTGTGTTCATTACAGCAACAGGCTTTCGGAGATCCCCCAAGTGTAGCGGGATGGCCGGCATACTACCAGGTGCCTCAGTACCATGAAATATGGATCAATACAGATACTCTTCCAAAACGAAATCAGATATCAGATGTGATGGTACTGACCGGAGTTCGTCGTGGCGGAGAACAAATTGTTATAGATCCGGTTGCGGTTGCGGAGATGTTTGATAATCCACAAGATGCTTCAAAACTCGTTGAGGATATGGTGGATTATTACTATACGTTGGACGTGAGTTCCGATCAAAAAGAGCATATGACGTCGTTCTTATTGTCGGGTCAAGCAGCCAGCTATTGGACGCTTGCGTGGAATGCATATAAAGCAGACCCTACAAATACAACATTGCGAAATGTTGTTGCACTTCGACTCCAAGGCTTGTTGAAGTATATCATGAACTTAGCAGAACACCAACTGTCGTAAACCAATCCGTAGAAAAATGAAAAGAAAAGAATTTTTACAATCGACGATTCCGTTTGCGACACTTCCAGTGCTGATGAACGGACTGCCTCTACACGCGTTAGGGCAACCCGATATGATGAACACCTTAAGCAAGGCGTTCGTAAATACTGACCATGTTTTGGTTCTCATTCAAATGAATGGTGGGAACGATGGATTGAATACTGTTATTCCCGTAGACCAGTATTCAAACCTGAGTAAAGCGAGATCAAATATCATGATACCGCTTTCCAAGGTGCTTGTGCTTGACGGTGAAGACAATACAGGCTTCCACCCATCAATGACCGGTATGAGAGATCTTTATGACAACGGTAAACTCACGGTTGTCCAGAGTGTAGGTTATCCAAATCCGAATTTCTCGCACTTCAGAAGTACAGATATTTGGCACACCGCTTCCGATTCAAACGAGGAGTGGCACTCCGGCTGGGTGGGTAGGTATCTGAGTAATGAATTCCCCAATTATCCGGTTGGCTTCCCAAATGACGACATGCCTGACCCGTTGGTATTACAAATTGGATCTGTGGTGTCAACCGTTTGTCAGGGTGTGAGCGTGAATATGGGAATGGCAATTAGCGATCCCGATGCTTACTACCAATTGGTGACGGGTAATTACACCCAATCGCCCAATAACCGAGCAGGTAAGGAATTAGATTATATTAGACTGGTTGCTCAGCAAAGTAATGCATACGGACAAGCCGTAAAAACAGCAGGAGAGAAGGGAAATAACAAAACGACCAAATATCCGGATGCCGGTGAAAATAGATTAGCCGACCAGCTTAAGATTGTAGCACAGCTTATCTCCGGTGGTCTCAAGACCCGGATTTATGTGGTGAACATCAATGGTTTTGATACCCACGCTTCTCAAGTTGTAGCCGGATCGACAGATACCGGCGTTCATGCGAACTTGTTAAGTGACTTGAGTGAAGCTATAGACGCATTTCAGGATGATATTGAACAGCTTGGTCTAAAAGACAGGGTTCTGGGAATGACATATTCAGAATTTGGTCGCCGTATTGCATCAAACTTCAGTTCAGGAACGGATCACGGAGCTGCAGCTCCAATGTTCTTGTTTGGAGCGAATGTGAAGCCGGGACTTTTAGGAGATAACCCGACGATAGGTGACAACGTACAGGTGCAAGACAACGTACCTATGCAATACGATTTCAGATCCGTATATGCGAGTGTCTTAAAAGACTGGTTCTGTTTAGAAGACACCGAAGTAGATTCTGTGATGGGTAAAAGTCACGATACACTTTCGGTTCTTAATGACACATGTAACACGTCATCGGCACAAAGAGAAGCCTTGCGCAGATCAGGAGAAGCGTATGTGATGAATTACCCGAATCCATTCACTGCGTACACCACCATTAGGTACGAATCCACAGGTGGACATATTCTGATACAGGTGTTCAACAATCAAGGACAGGTGATTGAGACCTTGGTAGATTCCGAAATACCACATGGAGAGCACGAAGTAGTTTTTGATGCGAGTAACCATGCGGCAGGAACGTATTACTACCGCTATCAAAACGGCGAATTGCAGCAAACAAAACCAATGATTTTGGTGAAGTAAAACTTACCAAACCGGGAGGAACGGTATTTGTTAATATAGCAGCAATTAAGTCTATTTGAATTATGAACGCTCAACTTGTACGAGCAGGGAGGATATTCCTTGCTGTCATGTTTATTTTTTCCGGTGTAAGTAAACTCTTATCCATGGCATTTTTTGATGCTATGGTAGCCGAGTTGTTTCTGGGACCTGAGTACTATACCAAGCCTTCGGGTATGATGATTACCCAAATACTTACTCGTACGTTAATTGCCATTGAAATAGCGCTGGGTGTTGCGGTTTTGGTAGATAAATGGGTAAAGAAATTGACCACACCCGCCATTGTGGGGGTCTTATTGCTTTTTACGATTCATTTGTTTTATGAAGGACTCACGAGCGAGAAAGGCTTCATTGAAGGGAATTGTGGTTGTTTTGGTGACGTCTTACCAATGAACAATCTGGAGAGTATCATCAAGAATTTAGTAGCAATAGTCGTAGGTGTTTTTGTATGGTTGAAATACAAAGAAGAAGACAAACTGGCTGCATGGGTGAATCCACTGCTCGTTGGTCTAGTAACGCTCATGACATTGTCGTTTGGCATAAAATCGTATGATGTTGAAGCTATTCCTGAGGATGACTCGTTAACAGTTGTAGACACCGATACACTTCCTATTGAAACAAGTATTGTCGAGGTGGATACATCTAATCAGATTGATACCACGACAAATGAGATACCTCAAACAAGGGTGTCCAAAGATCCCGAGCCCCCGGTTCAAACAACGACTAAAACGAGCACAGAAAAGTCACAAACAGGTATCGCAGCTGAATTACTCAAACTCGGTAATTTATCGAACGGAAAGCCAATGAACCTTGGTCAAGATGAAGTATTGGTTTGCATGTTCAGCATGACCTGTGGTCATTGTCAAGACTCCTACAAAGAGATTTGTGCCATGAAAGGAGATCCGGAGTTGCCGGAGATTTATCTGGTGAACTATGGAAAGGCAAGTGAGCAACAATACTTCTTCCTTCAGGCAGGCTCAGAGGGTCATCCTCATATTAGAACTGAGGATTATACGGGTTTCAATAGACTGTTGCAGGGTAAAGGATTCCCAAGAATGATGGTTTTCAGTAAAGGGAAGGTAGTCAAAGAGTGGAACATAGATTCGTACAATAAGCAGGGGTTTATGGACTACTTTGGAATCAAAGAAAAGGAGAAAGAAGGTGGGCTTAACCTGAAAAAGAAAGATGATTTGGACGATGAGTTTGGTTCAAATCCGTGGGATTAAACATCATTCAACACATCTTTCAAATCTCTTACCTCGCGCTTATAATCATACTGCAAATCCTCGTGTAGTTTCTTGAGCGATCGGCTGACCTTATCGAGTTCTCGGATAAAAAGATTGTGCAATACTTTGTTGCCGGTAATACTTGGTTCTAGCTCGGTCAGCATGCGACAAAAATGAAGTCTTAACTCTGTTTCGGTTTCAGGTTTACCGGAAAAGCGAATGTGTTTATTCATCAGTCGATTTACTTTCCGAATCGTCTTTTTCATCCAATAGTAGGTAGAGATATTTATAGACGTAAGTTCTTCATCGAGTAATGACTTAACCGCGTATATATACAAGTCTTCTGAGTTTCGGTAGAATAGGAGGTAGGTGAGAATTTCTTTGTTCTCTTTTTTACGCCTCGCAAGTTGAAGAATAAGTTCCTTTAGTTCAACATCCGGTAAGACCTTGAGCTCATCTTTTATCTGTTTTAGACTGGCAGATTTCAAGACGCTAATCTAGATGAAATTGGTCGGATTTGATTACAACGACCACCTTGTTTTTAGTTCGGGATGGCTGTTTGGAGTGGAGGGGAGAAATTGAAATCTCCGGGAATCTAACAAAGTGTCTCCATGGAGACACTTTGTTAGCCCCACAAACTCTCCCAACGTTAACAAACATCGATCCAGTGACTTGCAAACAAAAAAGCGCACGCGATTTATTCGCGTGCGCTTAAATATTCAGGCAGTGAGGGTTAGCCCGCTGCTACTTCTTCATATTCAGACATTGGTAAACAAGCGCAAACCAAGTTTCGATCTCCATACGTGTTGTCTACACGCTGTACTGTTGGCCAGAACTTGCGCTCACGTACCCAAGGTCTCGGGTATGCAGCCATTTCTCTGGTGTACTTGTAAGGCCAGTCTGATGCAGAAACTTCTTCTGCTGTGTGGGGCGCATTTACAAGTACATTGTTGTCTTGTGCATATGTGCCATTTTCAACGGCTCTGATTTCTTCACGAATCGAAAGCAATGCATCCACAAAACGATCAAGCTCTTCTTTGCTCTCACTCTCCGTAGGTTCAACCATCAAAGTTCCAGCAATTGGGAAGGAAACCGTTGGTGCATGGTAACCGTAGTCCATCAAGCGCTTCGCAATATCTTCTACTTGAACACCAGATGTAGGCTTAAAAACACGAGTATCGATAATCATCTCGTGAGCAACTGTACCATTCTTTCCAGTGTAAAGCAGTTGGTAGTCTTTGCTCAATCGTGCTTTGATATAGTTGGCGTTCAAAATAGCTATGCGTGTAGCTTCTTTCAAACCTCTCGCACCCATCATTTTGATGTAGGCATACGAAATCAATAGGATGCTTGAGCTTCCAAATGGTGCGGCTGAGATGGCCGACATAGATTTGTCTGTTCCAATTTCAACTACTGAGTGGTTTGGAAGGTAAGGCACCAAGTGTGCTGCAACACCAATTGGACCCATTCCTGGTCCACCACCACCGTGAGGAATACAGAATGTTTTATGTAGGTTCAGGTGACAAACATCAGCCCCTATAAGACCTGGGCTTGTTAACCCAACTTGGGCATTCATGTTTGCACCATCCATGTACACTTGACCGCCATGCTGGTGAACAATTGACGTGATGTCTTTAATTGTTTCTTCATATACTCCATTTGTTGAAGGATATGTCACCATAATACACGCTAAGTTCTCGCTGTGTTGCTCAGCTTTGGCTTTCAAGTCGTCTAAGTCGATATAGCCGTTGTCCAAACATTTTACTACAACCACTTTCATTCCGGCCATCACAGCACTAGCTGGGTTTGTACCATGTGCAGATGACGGGATTAGTGCGATGTTTCTGTGTCCTTCTCCACGGTCTTTGAAGTACTGGCGAATAACCATCAATCCGGCATATTCACCTTGAGCACCAGAGTTTGGTTGCATACTCATTCCTGCGAAACCAGTAATTTCAGCGAGGTCTGAAGCTAACTCATCTATCACTTCGTAGTAACCGTCAACTTGGTTTCGCGGTACAAACGGGTGAATCGCATTGAATTCTGGCCATGTAACCGGAATCATCTCTGCAGTTGCATTCAATTTCATGGTACAACTTCCCAATGAAATCATGGAATGCACAAGAGACAAATCTTTGTTTTCCAAACGCTTGATATAACGCAACATCTCATGCTCAATGTGGTATGTGTTAAATACTTCGTGAGTCATGTAGTCAGATGTTCGAACAAACTTCTTGTCCCATCCAATGTTAAGGTCGCTAGCAAGTGAAGCGGTGTCTACCGATCCACCTTTAACCGCAGCAAAACAATTTGCGATTTCTTGAACATCGCTTAGTTCTGTGGTTTCGTCCAACGAAATACCTATGTAATCACTTTCGATGCGGAAGTTCATCTCTCTACTTTCCGCTTCCGATTTTACTTTAGCGATCTCATCACTCGATAATCCAGTGATTTTGAGTGTGTCGAAGAATGTTGCGTTTGCTTGAGCGATTCCAAGATTTGCGAGCGCTTTATTCAATACAAGCGTTAAGCCATGTATTTTTTCAGCGATTTCTCTCAACCCTTTAGGTCCGT
>CAJXLR010000056.1 GCA_913056425.1 uncultured Bacteroidota bacterium | reverse complement strand
TCAACGAAGTGTGGATGGCAGAACATTCACCCGTATTGACGATGAACCAGGTAATGGCAACACTCAGAACATAATCAAGTATCAATACGTTGACTATGATTTACCGATCCAATCGGAACCTGTTTACTACAGACTGAAGCTAATTGACTTTGATGGTCAGTTCGAATACAGTCCAATTGTGTACATCTCGGATGAAGAGCAATCCATAGCTAATCTTTATCCAAACCCTGCTTCGGACTTTATAAACATATCAAAACAAGGATATCGCTTCGATGCGGTAATACTCAATCGACGTGGACTCGAAGTTGTCCGTAAAGAAGGTAACATGGATCGAGCTCAATTCGATGTCACGGCCCTACCAACAGGATTCTATATCGTGCAGATTGTAAGCCACACCGGAGAGGAAAGCTACAAGGTACTTGTACGACACTAAGACGCATATAACTACTTAGTTTAAGTAATCACTCATGTTAGTTGCGTTCCGACTAACTCCGGGGCGCTTTTTCACAAGAAGAAGAAACTCAAGACTCAAAAAGAACTAAACATCCTGCAGCAATCAAAAAAGAAATCTATTCAAGTTTCTCTTATCATCAGTATGGTACGGCTGCTATCAATAGTGTATCATACATGTAAATCTCACCAATCTGAATTCAACCCACAACACGAACTAACCATTGATAACAAACACCTAAGTATCAAAAACTGCTAAGAGATATAAGACTTTAGTTAAGTAAACAGTAATAGTTAAAAGCCGCCCAACTCCCGTTGGTGCGGCTTTTGTGTAGTATGATATCTATTGATTCTAGTTCAGAAGGCCTCCCTTCTACTCAATTTGTCTGTATACCCAGCAAAGGGTTGCACGAAGCGATATAAAAACTTAAAGTATTTTTGAAAACCTTGATAAAACAGTGCTCCATAGCGTTTCTAGTGGCTATTCTTCTCTTGCCGTTTCAAGGATTCGCCGATCGCGATCAAAGTAAGAAGCCACCCGAGCACAGACGAATCCTGGCATTTTTAGAAGACAGTAAGTGGGTTCAGAACGTATCCAGTTGGCTCCTGAGAAATTACTCCAAAGGTGTGTTGAACCAAAAAGATATTGAGGCTCTATCAAGTTTTGAGAAGAACCGTGTTATTCGTGAAAGTGGCAAAGGGAGTATCGGTGTCTTACTGTACGAGTTTGCTTCAGCAAGTGGTCCTCAGACGAGATATTTCACTAATGGCGATGCGCTCACGGACTTGATTATTTCAAGTCCGGGAATACACAAACTGGTTCTTGACTATTGTTCGTTGAATCAAATCGATTCAAGTACACGCAACTTGGTGAAAACGTCTTCACTATTGGATTACCGATACCAGTTCAGCCCGTTGATTGTTCCATTAGATTTTAGCACCTGGCAAACCAGCTTAAACCGCCATATAGATGCATTGGAAATGCGTAGCTTGGTACAAGTGTTTTTAGGCAGTTTTAATGCTGATGTGTTTCCTCTTGACGACACTACTGTTCGGATTCATGTCTGGAACCGGACTTCGAAAAAATCACTATTCGGAGGACTGTCTTCTTCGTTCTACCGTCCAATGTTTTTGGGTACGACAGAACAACACATCACATTTGATTTAAGTCTCCAGCAGATGCACGAGATTAGAACGGGTAAGCATGTCATCCATTAACTCTCTCTCTAAGTGGTCACAACCGAGTTCGTAGAAAAGCTTTACGTAAGATTGTCTAATCAGCTGTGACCTGAATTCATTTAAAAAAAGTGCAACACAACCTGTCAAACTGTCCAAACGATATTCGGGTTCGATGAACTCAATGACGGAACTTTCAATTTGATAAACGCTTATTTGACCAACATCCGGATAAATGAGTTGAAGTGAGTGGTTTTTATTTAGTTGCTCGGAATGGTAAAACTTATAACGGGAACCATTGCCAAAACCCTTAGAAAGGAGGTTGGCCAGTTAAAACAATATGTTTATCGTCATAGGTATTCTTGTCTTTGGAGTTCCTTCATGAAGCACACCCACCAACAAACTTCTCATGTCCACGAAAATTGACTGGTTTAACACAATGCTTACCGGGCAATCACGTTGTTCAAATCTCTGATTGATTTGGAGCAAGGAACGTAATGTAGGCAGTTGCTCAAGTAGTAAAAGTGGGATGCCAATTGCTTGTTCAATTACCGACAAGGGTTGGCCTTTCTTCTCTATCGTTTCCTGGGTCCGAGTAATCAACTTTGTGTTGTGATAAACACTGCAGTTCTTACCCGAGTTTGTTCGATTAAACACAACGTCAAGTGAAATCTGATAATGCTGTATGATGCGCCACAATTCTTCTAGCGTAAACGAAGAAGCCCCACGCAACCGGCGGTAAATACTCTCATTCGAAACCTCCAGCAGATCGGATAGGTGGTAGACGAGTTCTGTCTTGTTCCGATGTAAGGGTATTAACTCGGCATAGAGATTTTCCAGCACAACGAATGGCATATGTCGTCGTATGAGAGCGTCCATTCAGACAAAATTCGACACTCATGCATGGATTTCCGACACTAATTATCCGAACGCATCAGGTTGGTCAATTTACGTATCAAAAGAAAATGACCTGTCATAATTGACTCGTTCAAAAGCCAAATACTCGCCTCCTTTGCCTTAAACAAACCAACAATACCAACCATGAAACACTTTCTAACGTGTGTTTGCACCTTGATGGGGCTCTCCATAGGTGTGCACGGCCAACAATCCCTTTTTCGAATACAGTACGACGTATCCGAAACGATCACTTACCACAACAACCTCGGAGAAGAACTGAACAGTTTGGATACGATTGCTTTTATGCCTGAAATATCAAGTAGCCGTTTCTCCGAGACGTTTTTCAACGATGGAACGATACGAACTGAAATACAACCCATACACGCCAAGAGTTATTTAGAGAGCTGGTTGGATTCACTCCAGCAAATAGTGGTATCGGTCTCAATGTCAACCGTAAAAACTACAAAAACTTCATATGAGTTATCTAACAATTCAAAGACAGTCCCAAACATTCGTGAGATCATTCCGTATTACCTCGGAACCAATACTTGGCAACTCCCATTAGACCAGTCATTAGTACATGAACTACAAACAGCTGGTTTTGAATTAGTTGAAAACTCACCTGATAAGCTTATTTATCAGAATGGAACATGGCGACATACATTCAATAAACCTTTGGCTCTAGAATCGCTGGAGCATTTTAGTCCTGAGGGGACAACAGACCATCGTACCAACACATACTACTGTCCAAATACTGAATTCCCTTTAATGGATATACAACTCAAAGAAGAATGGTTTCCTTCTAACATGGGTTCGAGTTGTGCTTGGGTACGGATATCGAGCACATACTACAATATAGCA
Source organism: uncultured Bacteroidota bacterium (assembly GCA_913056425.1). GTDB lineage: Bacteria > Bacteroidota > Bacteroidia > NS11-12g > UBA9320 > UBA987. The sequence continues at coordinate 5,395 of CAJXLR010000056.1, read as the reverse complement.
CGGACTTATTCTGAACCGGTATTTGAAGACGAGTTAGCATATCAAAATGAAGGGCTTTTGGCAAACGTCAGTCAGATTCCGGGTAGCCATGTAATTCAAATAAATCTCCCTGAAGCCATTCACATTCCGGTAACCGCTGAGATTCGAGATTCATACGGTTTACCTGTGCGAGTTGGTCTGGAGCTCCACCCAAACCTGAATCAGGTTATGCTTACCAACGTACCCACAGGCATCTACACCATATATTTCAACCATAGTCAACTAACTCCAACCAAATTTCTTTACACGCCATGAATAAATATAAACTCTTCATTTTTCTAGTCGTTGAAACAACGCTGTCTGCAAACGCACAAAACTCACTTTGTGATCCAGTTCTTACCAGCGAACTGCATTTAACTGTACTTGGATACCTTGAAAACATAGACACTGCCACGCATGGAAGTCAACAACCAACTGATCTCCCCGACACGTGGAAGCACCAAAAATCCTCAAAAGACACACGACTGGTCTACTTTGTACATGGTTTGGGTGGAAGTGAATTGTCATGGGATGCCGTAGACGATGCTCACACCTCAGAGTATGTTTACACACCGGTTCGTGTTGATTATGAACACCATCAACGCGACTTTAATGAAGCGAGTCTTGCCGTCTATCTCGACATGAACAAACTGCGTGCTGAGGCTTTATCCGGTGCGAATGGCACTTTGTCGACTGATAAACCATACGCAATCGGTCACAGTCAAGGTGGACTTGTATTGCGTGATATGGACATGAAGTACAGCTCTAATTATGATCAGTTGTTCACCGAAACAAATAGACAATTTCATGGAATTATCACATTTGGAACACCCCATGGTGGGGCTAGCATAGCTACGGCCCAAAATGAGCTCAGTCAGTTGGCTGATGACTTTTCGACCATACTCGGGAATGCAGTAATAAAAGGAGAATTGGCAGACCTAACGGTTAAATATCCATTCTTAGCGAAATCCCTAAACTCTATTTCCACCAGTGCTGAAGCCCTTGTAGATGAACTAGGTTCTACATTCATTACGGAAGGCATAAAAACCCTGTCCAAAGGCCAACAAGCTCCAATGACCAAGCAATACACACCAGAGAGCAACTACTTAAACAACACCCTTGACTTCTCCAACCCAAGCACACCTAAAGCCCTTTTTTATGGTCGAGAATCGGATCCGTTACTTTTTAAAATAGCAACATATATGATTGGTCCGGCAGCGAGTGATTTTGTGGCGTATGAGCGATTTGGAGCAAATGACGACCAGGCAATAGCTGAAAACATCAAGCAAATCAGAGCTAATTTAAAAGTTGACGCCATTAACCACCAACGTCAAGTACAAGAAATCACCAAAAGACTAAATAGAACCAACATACCTGTGGTTGGGCTACTTTTTCTACCTGCGCGGAAGAATAAACTTGAACAATTATACGTGCACCAACAGGCAATTGCAGCGGAAAATCAAGCCATATCATTTATTGAAAAAGTCAACCCGATGTACAAGCGCATTGTGGGTATTGGTGTATCACCTGCGAACCAAGTTAAACGTATCACAGGATATTGGTGCATCACTGGCAACCGAATAGTCATAGGAGGTGACAACAACCCTTTTGAACACCCCATCAAACATTGGGTAAAAGACAAAAGCTTGTGTGAAGGTGAGATTGCCATCCCAATATATCAAAATGCAACCCCAGATAGATTTTCGGATGCCGTGGTCTTAGAATCAAGCCAGAAAGCGTTTCCGGGGTGCCCTGAACGCTATAAAAACATGATGGATGAATATCGAATGTATGATGAACATGGCAATTTGGTTACGATTAAACAACAGGGTGACGTAAACCACATTCAGATGCTTAACTGCAACCAAACTGAAGAGGCCTTGCGCAGGATTTACGAGGGACGAGGTGTACCAAGCTTTTTCAAACTTGAGAAGAAACCATGAAAACCGCACTAATCATAGTTTTAGCGCTACTAGGTTGTCGTTCAGAGATTCCTCGTCCAACTGATATCGTGTCCGACAATACCTCAAATACAAAAGAATACTGGCAGCAGTTTGAGACTAAATGGAAACACGCATTACTCCCAAACGAATTTTGTCGCACAAGCTTTACCCATCAAGGGTTGGCATGCTTTGTTCTAGGTAATCTAACGGATGCCAATACAGATCGAATCTTGGTGTTAAACACATCTTCAGGAATAGAGCTATGGCAATTGCAACTGACTGGTGCAAGTTCCTTTCAGATCTCGAAGCACGCATTATGGTATATCCATAACGATGAAGTGTGCTCACGGAGTCTTCAAACTGGACAGGTTTTACTCCAACTCGCCATCCCTCCTACCGATTCGAGACCAGTCCTGCATCCCAGCACCGAGTGCTCTGTGCTCTTGTTAAGCACACAATTCATACACCAGGATCCAGATTCAAACCAAGGTCGGATTTATAGGATTCAGACAAATGAACTTAATCTAATCGCCTCAATTTCAGCCCAGCAACTAGGTTCCTTTACACCCGACTTTCATACTATTGATGCATACGTCATAAACTCAGACACCTTGTTACTGATTACCAGCAGATCATGGAACTGGGGGGCGTCAAATCAAGGAAGAGGTCATGTGTTCATCTTCAATCTGCAAAAAGGTCAAATCACACACGACTTCACTAATCGTTTAGACTACGACGATGTTGGAAAAGGCGTACTAAGCAAAAATCAGTGGTATGTTACAAATGGGTGGGACCAGTTCGCATCGGTAAACCTCGTATCCATGAACATTGACATAGAATCAAAAACACTTCCTAATCAATCCAGTGCATTTTACCATCCACTAAAACAGGTGGGTAACAAGATTTTCATCCATTCCGGCAATCTTGGCATATTACGAATCCTGGATGCGAAAACTGGAAGTATGCTAAAAGTAGTTAATGACTTAGGTAGTGATTGGTTTTCTGCTGCATTTGTACATCAAGAAGGACGAGTCTTCAGCTCAACGGGCTCACATCTTATCTCGATAGACACCAGCGATTTAACATTTGAATTGCTACGTGAATCGAAAGCCCTTGATGGTTTCTCGGGCAGTTTTTCAGGTGGGTTGCTATCTGCACGAGTAGACTCCACTTTTATTGTCACACGAGGAAATCATATAGTTGGTTACACCAGTACACAAAAAAAGGGTCCGTCGTGAGACGAACCCTTTCGTGATTTATTAAGATCTGATACTACTCTGCGGTAGCTTCAACGCTCACAAAAGAGCGATTGTTTCTTCCTTTTTTGAACATAACTGTTCCGTCTGTCAATGCAAACAATGTGTGGTCTTTACCCATACCAACATTGTCTCCAGGGTGGTGTTGAGTACCACGCTGACGAACAATAATGTTTCCCGCAATGGCTTGCTGACCTCCGTAGATCTTCACGCCAAGTCGTTTACTGTGCGATTCTCTTCCGTTCTTGGAACTACCTGCTCCTTTTTTGTGTGCCATTGTATTATCCTTTTATTGATTCAATCTGAATTTGAGTATAATCTTGTTTGTGACCGTTACGTACTCGATAACCTTTTCTTCTTTTCTTTTTGAAAACGATAACCTTGTCACCTTTCACGTGATCTAAAACTTTGGCGCTTACAGAAGCTCCCTTAACTACAGGTGCTCCAACCTTCGCTTTACCGTTATTATCCACTAGCAATACGCGATCAAAATTCAATGAATCGCCTGCTTCGTTGCTCAGCTTGTTAACATAGAGTTTCTGGTCGTTCTCTACTTTGTATTGCTTTCCTGCTATTTCTACTATCGCAAACATCGATTTTTATTTGGGCTGCAAAAGTACGTTTAATTTTGAATTTTATAAACGAATACCTCGGCTTTTTGCACATTAAAATTCATAATCCCCATCGTCGGGTGCTATGTCCGTCATGTCGTTGTTCATTTTCGACTCAAATGTGACGCTCATTGGGTCGGCATCATCTCCAGGGAAACCATCGTAATCTTCAAATTTCGCGAACTCTTTTCTAAAGCGGATACGGCATTTTCCCGTTGAACCGTGACGGCGTTTAGCAATGATAAAATCCGCCATACCGGTGACATCATGACCGTCGGCATCCGTTGTAAACCCATAGTAGTCAGCTCGATACAAAAAACCAACCATGTCGGCATCCTGCTCGATAGATCCAGACTCCCGCAAGTCAGACAGAATCGGAATCTTATCGGTTCGTTGTTCTACTGCTCGACTTAGCTGTGCGAGTGCAATTACCGGAATGTCCAATTCTTTGGCCAAAGATTTTAAAGACCTTGATATGTAGCTAATCTCTTGTTCACGGTTTCCGTTTTTACCTCCATCATCACCTCGCATCAATTGCAAGTAATCGATGATTAGAAGTTCAATACCCTTATTTGACTTTAATCGACGTGCTTTAGCTCGCAAATCGAAAATACTCAACTGAGGTGTGTCGTCAATAAATATCGGTGCGTCACTCAGGTTCTGAACGCGAGCATTTAACTGCTCCCACTCATAATCGGCGAGCTTTCCACTTCTAAACTTTTCACCCGGCAACTCTGTTTCACCGGATATAAGACGTGTAACCAACTGAAGCGACGACATCTCCAATGAGAAAATCGCCACAGGTTTTTTGTGATCTACGGCTGCATTTCGTGCAATTCCTAAAACGAATGCCGTTTTACCCATACCAGGTCTACCGGCAAGAATCACCAAATCCGATCGCTGCCATCCGTTTGTAACACGATCTATACTCGTAAAACCTGACGGAACACCTGTTAAACCAGTCCCCTGGTCCTTCATGGCTTCTACTTGCTTTATGGCTTTGTGAATCAAATCATCAATAGAATCGTAATTCTTCTTGATGGTATCGTTCTTTATGGCATAAATTTTCTTTTCGGCATCATCCAAGAGTTCAAAAGCATCGGCTGTGTCTTCAAAGGCGTCCTTCCCAATATGACCGGCAACTCGAATCAATTCACGCTGGATGTACTTCTGCGCGATAATGCGGGCGTGGGCCTCGATGTTGGCGGAGCTGGCCACGCGAGCGGTCAACGCCGCCACGGCCTGTGCGCCTCCGACCTGTTGCAGATCGCCCAATTTGCGCAACGCCTCTGTGACCGTGAGGATGTCAATCGGCTCGGACGCGTGGAAGAGGTCCACAATTGCGGCATAAATCCGACGGTGGGCATCGCGGTAAAAGCTCTCGGGCTTCAACACGTCGATGACGGAGTTGACCGCTGCCTGCTCCATCATCATAGCGCCCAACACCGCTTCCTCCAGCTCCAAAGCTTGAGGTTGCAACTTGCCCAATGCATCGGGCGAAAGGGCTTGGTTCGTGTTCCCGCGGGGTCGGACGCGGGCAACGGAACCGTCGGATGGATAGGATTCA
>CAJXLR010000055.1 GCA_913056425.1 uncultured Bacteroidota bacterium | reverse complement strand
CCACCATACCATCCACGTCCAACGGGGTTGCAACAATTCCCACATCGAGGTGGTCTTTCTGCAGTAAACTCACGATCTCCTCAGTCATCAACTCTTTGACATTTAATCGTACCTCCGGGTACCGTTTCGAGATATTTGATATCAGTGAAGGCATCAAATAAGGAGATACTGTTGGAATGATGCCAACATTCAAGTCACCTGCAACCTTCCCCTTGTACTCCAAAAGAATATTTTCAATCTTCTTTGTTTCGTTGAGTACTTTTTTGGCTTGTTCTATAACCAACACACCAACATCCGTAGGGATAATGGGCTGCTTACTTCGGTCAAATAGTTTCACGCCCAACTCCTCTTCCAACTTCTTGATTTGCATACTCAATGTAGGTTGAGTAACAAAACAAGACTGTGCAGCCTTTATGAAGTGTCTGTGTTCATCCAGGGCAATTAAATATTGTAGCTGAACTAGAGATAGGTTCGCAATACGGGTCATACGAACAAAGTAACACAATGAAGTCTATAAACACAAGTTATAAACGACTAAGATGGAATTAGCATCGTCTATTATTCGTGCTGCCATCCTTGTGCTTGTAAATCGTGCACATTGCCGGATTTCGAGATGAGTTGGTTTTTCATCCCCTTTTCACGAGCATAACCAATGACACTGATATCCTGACTGTTTTTCACTTTATCGTAGTCCGATTGCGGGATGGTAAACAAAATTTCGTAGTCCTCTCCACCATTTAATGCGGCTGTGGTAGGATCGATTCCAAACTCCATTGCCATGTTGTACGTATCTTGATCGATAGGTAGTTTGTCTTCATAAACAGCAAAGTCTACTTCGGAGTGTTTGCTTAAATGAAAGATCTCGCTTGACAAACCATCCGAAACATCAATCATCGATGTTGGAATGATTTCATGTTCCGCCAGCATATTTACCAAATCAACTCTAGCTTCCGGTCTTAGTTGACGACCAACGATGTAATCGTGATCCTGAAGATCTGGTTTCATTTCTTTGTTCTCGAGGAAAACACGCTTTTCACGTTCAAGGAGTTGGAGTCCCATGAAAGCTCCTCCTAAATCCCCCGTTACACATAGTAAGTCGCCTTCTTTGGCTCCTCCTCGTTTCACTTCCTTACCTGCATCTTGGTATCCAATGGCAGTGACATTAATTACCAATCCGTTTGGAATCGTACATGTATCCCCTCCTACTAAATCTACCTTGTATTTCTTACAAGCTATCAAGATTCCGGAGTACAACTCTTCGATAGATTCGAGCGTATACTTACTGCTGAATGAGATTGAAACAGTAATCTGTTCAGGTACAGCGTTCATTGCACAGATGTCCGAAAAATTCGCAACAGCAGCTTTATAACCAAGATGCTTTAGAGGCGTATACATCATATCAAAATGCACGTTTTCAACCAACGAATCAGTTGAAATTACAATCTGTTTGCCTTTGGCGTCGAGTAGAGCACCATCATCACCGGTTCCCAATACGGTGTGTTGGGAGGATAATTCTATAACTGAGGTGAGATGGTCTATCAAACCAAACTCTCCCAGCTTGTCGATGCTTGTCTTCTCTTTATTTTCGAACATGGTGCAAAGGTCACATTTTTTAGGTGTTAAACGATTAGTTGATATGATATACCCACGACAATGTCCTGTGTGTAACACTATCCTTGGCCATGGCAGCCCGTCGATCTGTGACCCGTGCGTAGAATCCTTACCCAATGGTCATATCGAAGGCAGCCACTCGCTAATTGAACAAATCCTAGTACCGCTCTACGGGATTACATCCGGAATTGGTTTGTACTTTTTCAGATCAGATAATTCCATACAGCGCATTTTACATCTCATTAAGTATCAGAACCAGCCCAACCACATAAAATCGCTTGTAAATCGCTCTAAACTGCAATTATGCGAAGTTCTGAAGTCTGTTGACACAATCGTTCCGGTACCGATGCATAAATCCAAAATTCGCAAACGTGGATACAATCAAGCTAGGTTGATTGCCGATGAAATTGGAATGGTGATATCGAAGCCAGTATTTCCATTATTAGAGAGGTCCAAGAAAAACTCTTCTCAGACCAAGCGCAACCGGCTTGATCGCTGGCAAAGAGTAAAAGACGATTTTCAAGTAAGCTCGCATGTGCAGAACCCGGAGCACATCCTACTGGTAGATGATGTTTTTACAACTGGAGCAACTACTGCCGCGTGCATCGAGAAATTACGAGCGCAGTGGCCCAACCTAAAAATAAGTGTGTGTTGTTTGGCTATTACCGATTGATAACCACAAGACGGTCAACCGTAATCCCATCAGCGGTAATCAAGTAGACACCTTGAGACCATTGTGTGGTATTGATAGTCGTCTGATTCTGTGCTTGTAAAGCAAACTCTGATATCAACTTACCCGTTTGGTCAAGTACCCGAATTGTATGGTCAGACAAGCCATTGTTATAAATCTCTGTACTTCCATGGGCCGGATTAGGAAATACCGAAAGGTAGTTAATAAACTTAGGCCCTCTATTGGAGAGATTTGTCGACTGAGAACAAACCGTATTCGTTCTTAGCGGCTCGCTGTTATCTAAGTGAACTCGTGCTGTATTACACAGTTGTGTTCCCGTCTTGAAACTCAGCTCATGTAAGTATCCCTTCAACGCAACCGAACCAACAGCTCCACCATCTGGACTACCGGCAGGTTTCAAGTTTGCTTTGTTAGAGCTCCACGTGTAGATGTATCTCCACGCGTCTTCACCGGGAACTTTAACGTGCGTCACCGTTTTATTGAATGCGAGTGGGTAATAGCTTTGAGCTCTCAAGAATATCAAATCCTTATCGAACGTATCAACCACAACAACATCATTTACTTCTTTACTCGATTCATTCTCAAATCGTATGGTGTATGTGATGGATTCATCCGCAGAAGAATACCACTTGCCACAGCTTACTTGTTTGTATATCGGATCGATTTCATCTGCTGATGTAAAGAAGCCTGCATCTCTGTTGGAACTCGTCTCAGCATCTGTTTGTGGAGATTCGATATCTCCGGTAAAACAAAATTCATTCGCATCACCTAATTCCGACTTAACGTCTCCTGTTATTTCGATTACAAAAGTTTGATCCCTTTCCAAGCTATTTACATCCCAAGTGTATTCACCATTGTCGGATGTCGTTGGCGTAGGGGAAATGGTCACCTGGTCCCACCAATCACCCATTTGCAATTTTAGCGTTGCTTGGTCAATGGTTGTTGTACCGTTGTTTAAGGCAAAAAGCTGAATACTATTGCGTTGTCCCCGTAGCAGTGTAAATCCATTCTTAGCGTAAGTTGCCAGCTCCAGATCGACAACATCAGGTTTCTCTACCGCTGTTAAATCAGGCAACGTATAGTTCGTATGGTTTTGGACCGTAACACTGATTGTTCTTCCACATCCATATTCATGTTTGGGCAGCGTCTCATGCGTAAGGTCATACTTACCTGCGGCAACGGGGATGTTGTAACGTCCGTCTTTATCGGTAAAGAAAATGTGGTTCCCCGGAGTTAAAATCAGTTTCGCGAAACCGATACCTTCATCCTCCGAATCAAATACGCAGTTATTATTTCCGTCCAGGAATAATTGCCCGGTAAGATTGGCGTGATTCCCTTGAATGATGCCAATTCCTTTTGTTCCATAAAAATCAAAAGCACCAAAAACAACAATCTTATCTTCGATTTTACCCAGGTTTATTCTGTCTCCCGTAAATGGTTGATCACCAAAATGCCAGCCTAGTTTATCACGTAAAATGAAGTTGAACTGTCTTCCTGAAGATCGATCTTCAAAAACACCCGTGGCACAAATGATTTCATCGTTCATCTCAATATCCCAGAAGTCGTAAACTTCCAGATTTTCAAGACCATTTGAAATATCATCCCAACCACCATTCTTAAACTCCTTTACATAGTCGAAATTGACATTTGCATCACCGGTTATCAGTAATTGGTTGTTGTACGTGGTTAATACTTTACTTTTCTGAACAAAAGGAGGCTGCGCTACCGCTCCCCAACTTCCTTGGAAAAATTCAGCTACATTGAATCTAAGTCCGTTATTCTTATTTGTAAACTCTCCGGTTGCATAAAGCTTGTCGTGGTGCGAGACAATATCCAGTAAATAATCTGCAGGATTACTCCCTATTACCGACCCAACCCCAGTCCAAGAACCGCTTTCTAACTTGTAGAGCGACGTGGATTGGAACATACCAGTTAGAAATAAGCTTCCCTTGTGAATGAGAAATTTATTCACGATATCGCCTGAGATAAATGTGGTTACATTAACATCCGACCAAGCACTACCATCGTAACTGAATACCTTGATTGGGCTTGTGACCTTATCTGTCTCAGCATACTGTCCTGCCACGTAAAGTTTACCTTCAAACCAGATAGCATGTTTAACGGTAAAATCTCCTGAGCCAATTTGTTTGTGCTTAGGCAATTTTGATATGACACCTTCATTTGAGTAATCATATCCATCCCAGAGCAACAATTCATATTCATCCGAGGCATTGACATTTACAAGGCTAATTGTTGTATACTCCTTCGCCACTGCAATAACGTTTTTAGCCTCATCTCCATTAGCAAGACGATACACGCCTTGTGCCTGCACGGTAATGGCAGTCGCAAGTGTTAGAATCGCTATGTAGATGAACTTCTTCAACGTTTGTTTGTCAACAGTTTATAGTTTAACCCAATATGCAGCCCAGTATTATATGGACGCTCTTGGATCGCTTCATTTTTACTTCTAATAGAACTAAGAGCCAGTGAACCAAATCCACTAAAACCTAGATCCATTCTCGGGCCGGCTATCCAGTAGAGTCCAATACTCGTATTCGCCCCTATGTTGTTTCGAGAGTAATTGTCCACCTGAGCGGATAAGTCCTCAAGCTCACGGATATCAGTTACCCCAAGTTTCTTCCCTGTCATCCCCAATAGACCCATGTATTGAACACCGCTTTCCAATTTAAGTTTAAACTGACGGCCTTTTACATTCAGCGTATCAACAAAACCCAATTGCAATGGAATTTGAAGATATCTGTATTGGTTAATACCCGTATAATTCACTCGATAATGTAAACTAGGACTCCACGGAACGAAATCCAGCGTTTTTTGATTTACGTTCTCATCATAGAATCCATCTACAAGGTAGTCATAGGAAACGGATTCCTCTACTTGATTGTAGGTCAAACCTGAGCTTATAAACCAATTTTTACCAAAATATCGATTAACGTCAACATTCAGCTGGTAACTATAGGATCCGGTCTCCATGGCTTTGGTAATCTCATCGAACCTTGGATTAATTCTCCAAGCCAAATCGCCATTTCCACGTATAATCTTGCTTGCCCAATTCGGAGTGAAAGACACTCCAAGTTCCCAAGAACCATTGGAAGATGTAGAAAAGCCCGGGTTACTTCTGCCCTCATCTTTATTAGAAGTTACACCGGGCTTGTTGTTATCTACATTAGTAGGTAAGTCTTTATCAGGATTGGCAGTTTCCTGATTATCATCTTGGGCTATTTCTTTAGAATTTGACTCATCTGGTTTATCTGAGTCTTCGTTCGCAATTTCTCTATCGTTAGATGGTGTTGTAATACCTGGAGTTTCACCCACAACATCGCCTGCATCCCCAACTGGGATGGCAGGCACGTTTGGTTCTGGACGTTGCACGTCCGTTCTTTCATTAGGTGTGTTTGGTTGATTTGCCCGGTTGGCGGCCTGAGCTTCGTTTGTAGGTATTTTTATGTTTTCAACAACATCAGATTGTTCTGAATCTTGGGTGTTTGTAGGTGTTTCGATAATCGCTGGCACTTCTTGGTTAACCACAGCGTCATTTGTTTCAATATCCGACGATGGAGTTAATAACCAGAACAAACCACCTACCAACACAACAATACCGGCTGCAAGATATGGCCACCATACTGGTGCGGCTTTCTTCTCTTCAACGGCATCTAACTTATTGACAATAGCATCCCAGTCTGCAGACGACACAGATGACTCCAGGCCTTCCATTTGGCCTCGAAGCAATTCATCAAATCTGTTATCTAACTGACTCACGACTTTTTAATATTGTCTTTAAGCATTACTCTAGCACGCGACAAGCGACTTTTAGACGAACCAACACTGATGTTTAGTTTCTGAGCGATTTCTTGATGAGAGAACCCATCTACAGCATACATGTTTAGTACCAAGCGATACTTCTCAGGTAACTGCTGCACAAAACCTAGAACCTGCTTTGGAGTTAATCCTCCCCAACGATCCAAATCGTCTTGTGTAGTCTCTGAAGCTAAATCGTACTGTTCATCGATGTCGACATGGGTGTACTTTGCTTGATTACCTCGTGTAACTCGATTAATCGCAAGGTTTGCGAAGATTCGAGACATCCACGTCTGCAAGCTGCTTTTAAACTCGAACTTTTCAAGTTGAGTAAACACCTTGACAAATCCATCCTGAAGGATGTCTTTGGCGTCCTCGTGGTTTGAAGTGTATCTTAAGCAAATGCCCATCATCTTTGAAGCGTACTTCTCAAAGAGCAACTTTTGAGCTTCTCGGTCCTTTTGTAGACACAGTCTTACTAGTTCCTCATCACTGCTCAAAATGACTGCTCATTTGTTAGATAGACACCGGTTTTTGAAAAGGTTGCAAAATTTTTCATTTTTTTTCTGCAACTGATCAAAAATAAAAAAAGGGGAGCTTTTGGCTCCCCTTTGACATTAATAATCGTGTTTATTATTCGATGATAACCTTTTGGTTAAACACCTGGTTGTTAACGCTCATACGTACGAAGTACATACCAGCAGCTTTACCTGTCATGTCAACTAGGTAGCTTCCTTTCTGGAGTTGTCCTTCAGCTACTTCAGCTACTTGGTTACCCATCATGTCGTATACTGCTACGCTCACGTTTTCATTTGACGCAAGATCAAACGATACGTTGAACAAGCCTTTTGATGGGTTCGGATATACTTTCAATAAATCCTTTCCAGCTACGGTCTCAATTCCTGAGATACGCTCGTAAGTGCTTCTCACGTCAACGTATAATCGGAATGGAACAGATACGTTACCTGATTCATCCATAGTTTGGAACTCAGCAGCGTAAAGTCCTTCTTCATAGAAGTTCACGTTATTGAACAACACTTCAAGGTTATTCATAAGGTCAGCCGGAGCATCGTAGTTGTCTGTAAGCTTCAAGTAATCACTCAATTTAACGTTAGAGAACAATCCAAGTTTAACAATTGGTCCAACCTTAGAACCAATCATTGGAGCCTCATCGTCAAGTACACGTACCCAGCGGTTACGTACTGCTACGTTACCAGATGCATCTGTTGCTGTATATGTGTCTGTGTATAGACCCAATACGAATGGATTCACATTTGATGTACGTGTCAACGATACCTGAGTATTGTCGTACAAGTTATCCGATACGCTCGCTTGAACTGGAGTGTATGGAGAGTTTACTGTGTGGTATACTGTATCAAGTGTATTGATATTGATAACCGGAGCGATGTAATCTTCTACTACGTAGTCGATCACCAATTCAGTTTGGTTACCAGACTCATCAACAACCGTGTACTTCACTACCGTAGTACCTTTTGTACGTGTGTCAACGTCTGCATCACCTTGAGCTGTTGAAGGCGTGATGGTGTAGCTAAACAATGGACCAAAGGTTCCGTTGTTGTAGTTGTCTGCAAGAACCGTACGGTCTACAAATACAGACTGAAGTTGTACCTCAACCACGTTACGACCGTTAACCATTTTGATTTCGTCGTTGGTGATGGTTGGGAATACTTGGTCACGTACAATTACGTCACGTGTTTGAGTTGCAATGTTTCCTTGTGCATCCTGAACCGTGTAGGTAAGCGTGTACGTTCCAATCATAAATGTGTTAACCGTTCCGTCAACTTGAACAGCTGTCTCAAGGTTACCGTCCGTTTTGTCTGTTGCAGTCCAACCCGGCTCAGTGAATGTTCCGGTGATTACGTCAACATACTCTGGGTTGTTACCCTTAAGTGTCAATTCTGGAGCAGTTTGGTCAACTACTACATATACTACGCGAGTTACGCAGTCTGCTTTGTTACCAGATGCGTCTTCTACACAGTAAGTTACGTAGTAGATACCTGCAGCACCTGCATCAACATCGCTAGTTGAATCTAAACGAGATGTGATATCGCCTTCTGTTGGATCCATGGCAGTTGCACCGGCATCTGTGTAAGAAGATCCAACCTCAACGTAAACAGTGTCTGAACCGTTTAGCGTTATATAAGGCATTGTGTTGTCGTTCGCCAAAATCAGTGCGTAGTCTTCAAACTCACCAATTCGGTTTGCACCCGCAACACCAGAAGTAGCACCACAAGGAACGTTAGGGTCGTTGTTGTAGCTAATACCTACACGCATACGAGTAGCTCCTTCGAAGGCATCCTTCAAATCAGGTACAGTGAACATATCACTCACCATCATATTTCCTGTAGTTCCTTCCTTCAATACAATTTCTTCAGTATCGTCAAAGTTACCATCAATGTTCCAGTCAATCCAAACTTTGCGATTAATCATGTTCGCGTTGGTCTGACGAGCAACAGATACTTTGTACTCACGACCGTAAGTCAATACCGCTTCGCGGATGTCCTCCGTAAAGTCAGTGTATCCGATTTCTTCAGTAGACTCGTTGTTGATCAAAGTATCAACCGGAGTGCCTGTAGACTCAAGCATAACATTGCTTATCGCTACGTCTGAACTTGTTGTTACACCAATAACCGGAGTACAGTAGTCAATTACGATTACGTACTGATCCTTGATCACTTGGTTGTACGAAGTTGCTGAATCGGTAGCATCTAGGTTGTTCCATCCTTTCAATGAAACCGTGTATTTACCTGCAGCACCAAAGGTTACTACCGGGTTAGCTGAGTTTTCACTTGTACCACCCACAAAGTTCACGTTGTTGCTTGGGAAGAATGTCCACAAGAACGTGTTTGCCTTGTCTGCAGTAGCTGTGAATTC
>CAJXLR010000054.1 GCA_913056425.1 uncultured Bacteroidota bacterium | reverse complement strand
GAAGGTGTCCCTTCTCTTCCATGAATTCTTCGCCGAGTTCTTCAACATAAGAATCATAACAGTTTGAGATGGCTTCGCTACGTGCGTGCTTGTCCGCAGGCACAGATGCGATGTCATATAACTTTTGATAGAGGTCGTCCATTACTTTCTTTTGGAACTCCTCATCGTTGTCTTCGTGGTTATACTCACGTGGTTCAGGTCGTCCACCGAGCATTTCACAGAACTCAAGTTGTGCTTGACATTGCTTCTTGATGTAATCATGAGCAAGCTTTAAAGCTTCAACCATTTCTTGTTCTGAGATACCGTCCATCTCTCCTTCAACCATGTTGATGTCCTGAGCAGTACCGGCAACGATTAAGTCAATATCACTTTTCTCCAATTCATCGCGGTATGGGTTGATGATGAACTCACCATCTACTCTACCTACACGAACCTCAGATATTGGCCCTTCAAATGGGATATCCGTGATAGTGATTGCTGCTGATGCAGCCAAACCTACCAAGCAATCTGGCATTACGTTATCGTCTGAAGATATCAACTGAAGCATCACTTGGGTATCTGCATGATAATCTGATGGGAACAATGGGCGAAGTGCTCTGTCTACAATTCGACAGATTAGTACTTCATAGTCAGACAGACGGCCTTCACGACGAAGGAAACTGCCCGGAATACGTCCAACCGACGCAAATTTTTCTTGGTAGTCTACGGAAAGTGGAAGGAAATCAATTCCATCTCGAGCGTCTTTGGTTGACACCACTGTTGCGAGGATCATGGTATTACCCATGGACAAGAGCACCGCTCCGTCTGCTTGTCTCGCCAATCGGCCTGTTTCTAGTGTGATGGCACGGCCGTCACCAAAATCTATTGTCTTCTTAATTGCTTCTAAATTCATAATACTCTAATTGTTCAAATGGGCGAACGCCATGATGCAGAAAAAAAGGCCTTGAGCATACAACTGAAGGCCTTTTCTATATGATTTACCAGATGGTAATTACTTTCTTAAACCAAGCTTTTGAATAATCTCCCGGTAACGGAAGATGTCTTTCTTGGCAACGTAATTCAATAATGCGCGTCGCTTACCTACAAGGGCGATAAGACTTTTCTCCGCAGAGTAGTCTTTTTTGTTGACTTTTAAATGCTCAGTAAGGTGTGCGATTCTGTGTGTAAACATCGCAATCTGTGCTTCAGCACTTCCGGTGTTTTTTTCACTTCCACCGTGTTCGACGAACATTTCCTTCTTAATCTCAGACGTTAATCTCATGTTAACTTAATAATTCTTTTCTTCTCTCTGTTTCTAATAAGTCCGCAAAAATAGATATAATCTGAGTTAAAACCTACGATGACGACAACAAAATTGCATCAATAGCTGCCCGACCATCGCCTTGCGAACCACTCGACGAATAAAAAGCCAATTAACACAAAGAATAGCCACTTCTCATTGATCAAATCTCGATATCGAACACTTTGTCGGGAAATGCTTTTCTGGCCCGGCAACTCTGCAAGTTGATCTGGGAGATTGGCAAGATTCTCACGAAGCACCAATCGTCCTCCGGAATTCGTCGCTATTTTCCTCAGTAAATCCCAATTTGCTGTGAGATTCAACTGCTCAAGGTTCGCATCGTTAATCACGAACCGACCTTTGTCTGTAAGTGGTGTACCCTCAACATTTGCGACATAACTATATGCACCAGCTGGCAAGTTCATCGAGGAAAACACATAAGAAGTCTGACTTGGAAGCATCGTGTAGTTGTATTCCTCTCCAGACTCATGTACAAGAGATAACTTCACCCCTTTTGTTGTGATGGGCTCATAGCTATCGTTAAAAAGCTCTGCTGAAATAAAAACCGTTTCACCCCGATTGTATTGAGCGTGACTTACCTCAGTCTTAAACTTCCTGCGGTCATCTTTGAGCGACAAGTATTGAACACATTTCTCAATAAATTCTTCTGTATTTGAGTGGTTCTCGTTTTTCTCAAAATCGTATAGCTTCCAGCGCCAGATACCTTCGCCGGTAAGGTAGCCAATTCTTCTTTCATCCACCTGGTTGAAAAACAGTAAGGGCAGTTTCGAGTCCACTGTCCCAATCCGCTGATACATCAAGGTTCTTGAAGCATCCGATTCTGTAAACTCACCAAAAGGAACTGTTAGCGGAGGCATTGTATTGAAAAACTGACTGAGTTCATCATCAAAGACGAATGCAGAAAAATCCGCATTAATAGATGGCTGTGCCTGATTGAAGTTGTTGCGAAAACCTGAGATTGTTAACCCGTCATCCAGCGAGTTTAATAAGTCTACTCGTGTTTGACTACCAATGATGTACAATTGTGGGAGCCTTGCTTCTTTTATCTTGCGAATCGTGTTGAGCTCATATGAGTTCACCGGCATTTGATGCGTGATTACCAAGTCGTAATCCCTCAAAACCAGAGGATCAAATACCCCAAGTTTAACATCCACCTCATACTGTTCATTTGCTTCCACAACAGATCGTATAGCTCCAATATCAGGATGTGGGCCATGTCCTAGAACTAGTATTTTCTTCTTTACGTCAAGAACATCAACATAAACAGTTTTGAGGTTATTGGCTTGACGCATCTCTCCATTCATTGTTTGCAACTGAACCTGCAACTTGACCTGTCCAACCGTATCCGCATCTACATAGAATAAATGTCTGCTTGCGTGAGCTTGGTTCTCTATGGCAACAGCTTCTTTGTTGACCAGTGCACCGTTTTTCGACAAGCTTAAGATCAATTCCTCGCCTTCGGCTTTATCTGCCCGAACAACAACTTCCACCGGAAATCTATTCCCAACAAAAGCAACCGAGTTCGACCGCATCGAATAGATTTTCCCGTCTTTTAGAACTGTTGTATCCCCAAAAGGGACAACAAAAACCGGTATTGCGTCTTCTCCGGCAGAATAAATGGGATTCGAACCCTGATTCAAGATTCCATCAGAAATCAGTATCTGCCCTGCGATTGCCCGACCGTCGTTTAACTCTCTCCCCTCTTGAAGTAATTCGGAAATATCTGTAGACACTTTCGTGTAGTCATCGCCAGTCGCAATTGAAGGGTGGTAAACCACATCATACTTGTTACTAAGGTCGGATTGCAGTTGGCTTAGCGCTTCGGGAAGTACGCTTCGCAAATACGTACTATCCTCACTCAACACCATGGATTCAGACTGGTCAATCGAAACTATGAACAAAGGTTTTTCTACTGTTCGCTCAAGCATCTTGAGCAATGGCCCGAGTAATAGAATAGCAAGCACACTAATTGCCACAGATCGCAACACAAATAATGTGGTTCGGAGCGCAACCGAGTACTCGGATTTTGACCTAAATCGATACAATATCCAAGCGTACCCTAGTCCGAGTACAATGCAGAGGGGTACAAACCAAGTGGGATAATTAAAGATAAGGTTCATAAAGGGTGGCAAATATAATTGTGCGCTTGTTCCTTTCAACGGCGATTAATGTGTTTCAATTGTCATAACCGTGAACAAATCGTTGGACTTCCGCCGCTAATTATTGATTAATTTCGCAGCCAAGCAACTACATTTTTAAAACCACAGCGGATGCTAATTTCATACAACTGGCTAAAGGACTTTATTCAGATTAACGAGTCACCAGAGAAGCTCGGAGAAATACTTACAGATACTGGATTGGAGGTTGAAAAGATTCACCCAGTGGAAACCATTCGTGGTGGACTTAAAGGCCTTGTAGTTGGCGAGGTAAAAACGTGTGTAGCTGCTGAGAATTCAGACAAACTGAAGCTCACATCCGTTTCAATTGGTCAGGACTCCGACTTACAAATCGTTTGTGGAGCACCAAATGTTGAAGCCGGTCAGAAAGTAGTGGTTGCCACAGTTGGAACTACACTCTACCCAACGGGAAACGAAGGTTTTAAAATTAAGAAATCTAAGATTCGAGGAAATGTATCGGAAGGTATGTTGTGTGCGGAAGACGAAATAGGTCTTGGCACAAGCCATGATGGCATTATGGTTCTTGATAACGAAGCCAAGCCCGGGACTCCGTTAGCCGACTTGCTTGACATCAAAACGGATTACCAAATTGAAATTGGACTCACCCCAAACCGTGGAGATGCTACTTCTCATTGGGGAACAGCTCGCGATGTTCGAGCCAAAACCGAACGAGAAATCAGTCTTCCTGAAATCGCAACTATTGAGCGAGATGATGTGGTAATCGATATCGACATTCAGGACTTGGAGGCGTGCCCTCGCTACTCAGGCATCTTACTTGACAACATCAAAGTTGAAGAGAGCCCAAACTGGCTTAAAGAACGTTTAGTTAGCATCGGTCTTACTCCGAAAAATAATGTGGTTGATGTAACCAATTATGTACTACATGAAATAGGTCAACCCATCCACGCATTTGATGCAAATCTTCTTGATGGAAATATTGTGGTACGCCGAGCCACTGAAGGTGAAATGATTACCACGCTGGATGATACCGAGCGCAAATTGAGTGGCTTTGAGTTGTTGATTTGCGACCAATCTCGTCCTCTTGCATTAGCTGGTGTATTTGGTGGATTGAATTCAGGAGTTACCGATACAACAACTTCTGTATTTATTGAAAGTGCATACTTCAATCCTTCAGTGATACGGAAATGTGCGAAATCCCAAGGTTTAAACACGGATGCGTCTTTCCGATACGAACGCGGTTGTGATCCCAACATTACGGTATTCGCTCTGCGACGTGTAGTGCAGCTCCTTCAAGAAGTTGCAGGTGCTCAATGTGCTTCAGGTATAGTAGATCGAGGTCAAACAGAATTCCCGCCAAAAGAGGTCCAGTTTTCTGCGAGTTGGCTCAATGCATTTTGTGGAACCGAACTCAGCACTCAAGAGATTACTCACATCCTGAATTTGTTGGATATCGAAACCACTGTTGATGGTGCCAACATTAATGCAGTTGTACCACCGTATAGATCTGAGGTAACACGGCCTGTTGATATTGCTGAGGAGGTTCTAAGAATTCACGGATACAACTCCGTACAGATTCCCGAAAAAATTTCGATGCGTTTCGGAATGAAATCCAACGACTTACGCGAGGTTACAGAAAAAGCTTCGTCTTACTTGGTTGGGAAAGGTTTCCTTGAAACGATGAGTAATTCTCAAACGGTAAAAAACGATAGTGACAATGCGGTTGAGATTTTAAATCCGTTAAGTATTGAATACGCCATTATGCGTACCGATATGAGAGATGGCATCCTCAAGTCCGTGGCATTTAACCTAAATCGTAAGAACAACGTGATTAAGTTCTTCGAGTTTGGAAAGACATACAAAAAAGGTAAAAAGGGCTATATCGAGAGTAATCAATTAATCATTGTTGCGAGCGGCGCTCAGGAGAATATCAATTGGACAACTTCCAAACGAAACTCAGATGTGTTTTTCATAAAAGGCATTGTGGCTGGATTAGCACAAATTTTGGGCGTTAAGGAATCCAAAATGATGAAGAACACGTGCTTAACCGAAGGCAGCCCGAAAGAGAGAAAGCTTTACGGAATTAAAAAAGACTTCGTATACGCTGTGATTAACTGGGATGCAATTGTATCACTGTCTGGAAAGTCAAAATTCCAATTAGAGGATATCCCAAAATTCCCAACAGTGCAGCGAGACTTAAGTGTGGTTCTCAACCATAACGTAACCTTCGATGACATAAGTAAGATTGTAAAAAATGTTGCCGGGAACGACCTGAGAAATTACGATGTTTTTGACGTATACACTGGCGACAAACTCGAAGAAGGAAAGAAGTCAATCGCATTCTCGATCACACTTTACGACTCAAAACAAACCATGACCGACAAGAAAATTGATGCGATAATGGGTAAGATCATGAAAAGCATTGAAGACCAATTGGGTGGTATTATCAGAAAGTAACGTGGCACATCCAGAGCAAATACTGAACGATTTTGAAATCAAGCTGAAACGGTTGATTGATGAACTGTCCAACTTGCGCGTAGAACGCAATCAACTCAGTGAGGAACTTGAGAGTCTAAAAGCTGAGACACTTCGTCAAAAAAACCTCATAAAAGATTTAGAAGAAACTAATAAAAAAACTAAACTTGCTGTAGCGATAGCTCCTGAAACTGAAGACCGGTCTAATCTAAAAAACGAGTTAAATCGGTACATCAAAGAGATAGATCGCTGCATTGCTTTGTTAGACAACTAGCTTGGATAGTGCTGAGAAAGAAATATCAATAAAGGTTACAATAGGTGACCGACAATATCCTCTGAAAATTGAAGCTTCAGAGGAAGAATATGTGCGAAAGGCTGCGAAACTGATTAATGAAAAATCGAAGTTTTATCAGGAAAATTTCCAGGTAAAAGACAAACAAGACTCCTTAGCTATGGCCGCCTTAGAGTTCGCTTCTGAACTCACCGGTGGAAGCTTAAAGGCAAGTAACCTTTCAAACCTAGTTGATACCAAACTCAGAGAATTCACTCAGTTAATAGACGAAGCATTGTAGTGTTCCGGGGATTATCGTGCAGAACGATAAATAAAGAACAATGGATGCATCAATTTTAATAGGCTTACTGGCCGGCATTATCGTCGGTGGTGGAGTAGTTTATTTCATAGTTAACAACAAGAGCAACTCCAAAGCAGCGCAAATCATCAAAGAAGCTGAAGAGGAAGCCAAACAGTACAAAAAGAGACGTGAACTAGAGGCTAAGGACAAATTCTTCAAGCTTAAACAAGATCACCAACAGGAGATTCAGAAACGGGAAGAAGCGATAAATCGCAAGGAGAACGAAATCCGAAAAAAGGATCAAAGTTTAAGCGACCGAATCGACAATCACGACCGTAAGATTAAGGAAGCTGAAAAGATTAAGAAGAATTTGAATGAGCAGCTCGAAATCATCAACATCAAAAAGGCGGAGATCGAAAAAGCTCACACAAATCAAGTTCAACAACTTGAAAAGATTGCCGGCATGACTGCCGAAGAAGCGAAGAAAGATTTGGTGGCAGCTTTAGTGGACGAGGCTAAAACCGATGCGATTTCACAGATTAAATTAATTGTCGAAGAGGCGAAGCTCAAAGCAAACAAGGAAGCCAAACGCATGATTCTTCAGACGATTCAGCGAACAGCTGCCGAGCAAGCGATTGAAAACACGGTAACGGTGTTCAACATTGACAATGATGACATCAAAGGCCGAATCATTGGGCGGGAAGGACGTAACATCCGTGCATTGGAAGCAGCAACTGGGATAGAGATTATTGTTGACGACACACCGGAAGCAGTCATCCTATCCGGTTTTGATCCGGTTCGTCGAGAAATCGCTCGCTTGTCCTTACACCGACTGATAACGGATGGGCGTATCCACCCGGCAAGAATCGAAGAAGTAGTTGGAAAGACGCGCAAAGACGTGGATAATGAAATCATCGAATATGGTGAACGTGCGGTTATCGATTTGGGCATCAATGGTCTCCACCCGGAATTAGTTCGGATTGTGGGTCGAATGAGGTACCGTTCATCCTACGGGCAAAACTTACTCCAGCACAGTAGAGAAGTAGCGAACATGTGTGCGATTATGGCTTCCGAATTTGGACTAGACCCAAAACTAGCCAAGAGAGCAGGACTCCTACACGACATTGGCAAGGTGCCTGATGAAGATGCAGAAATGCCGCACGCTTTGCTTGGAATGAAATGGGCTGAAAAATATGGAGAACATCCCGATGTATGCAACGCAATTGGTGCACACCACGACGAAATTGAGATGACCAATTTGATTTCTCCAATTGTTCAAGCGTGTGACGCAATCTCCGGTTCTCGTCCGGGAGCACGTAGAGAAGATGGTGAAGCTTACATTAAGCGACTACAAGATCTTGAAAAATTAGCGTTAGGCTTTGAGGGTGTTGAAAAAGCATTTGCCATTCAAGCCGGTCGTGAACTACGTGTGATAGTTGACAGTGATGTATTACAAGACAAACAAGCCGATCTTTTATCGTTAGATATAAGCCAAAAAATCATGAAAGAAATGATTTATCCTGGACAGATAAAAGTGACAGTTATTCGTGAACGACGCGCAGTGAACTACGCGAAGTAGATAAAAAGCATGAACACAAAAAAGGAGGGCAATGCCCTCCTTTTTTCTTTTTAGACAGTTTGTGGTTTAACCACGACCGTTTCGACGCTTGCGCTTCTTATCTTCATCATCGTCGTCGTCATCATCTTTATCGTCGTCTTTGTCCTCGTCCTTGTCTTTATCTCGGTCCTTGTCCTTGTCCTTATCCTTGTCCTTGTCTTTGTCTTTGTCTCGATCCTTGTCCTTATCCTTGTCCTTGTCTTTATCCTTGTCCTTGTCTTTGTCTTTGTCTCGATCCTTGTCTTTATCCTTGTCCTCGTCTTTGTCCTCGTCTTTATCTTTTTCCTGATCTTTCTTCATTTTGATTTTCTTGATGATATCATCAATATCACTTCGATCAGTACAACTTGTTTGAGTCATCATCAACCCAAACAAAACAGTAAGTAGAATGCTTAATTTTTTCATAATTTTTTATCGAATCGCTAATATAGCAAAAAACAAAAGGAACTGATTTGTATCAGTCTGTAATTTGTCTGTAATCAAAAAACAAAGCTTGGAGTGAATGTTATCTTTGCACGCGATATCGAAGACATGATCGAAACAGACATTATCATCATTGGAGCAGGCCCTTGTGGTCTTTTTACCGTTTTCGAAGCGGGTTTAATTAAACTACGTTGCCATCTGATTGATTCACTACCTCAACCGGGCGGTCAATTAGCTGAAATATATCCGAAGAAACCGATATACGATGTTCCTGGATTTCCATCTATTCTCGCAGGTGAATTGGTTGACAACCTGATTGAGCAAGGAGCGCCGTTTAAGCCCGGATTCACCCTAGGTGAACGCGCTGAAGAAATTGAAAAAACGGATGATGAGCAGTTTATTGTAACCACCAATCGTGGTACGAAACACAAAGCACCGATTATCGCAATTGCCGGCGGATTAGGTTGTTTTGAACCGCGCAAGCCGGAGCTCGATCGTTTAACAGACTTTGAAGACAAAGGCGTAGAATACATCATTCGCGATCCGAATTTCTACAAGAACAAGCGCGTGGTGATTTCGGGAGGTGGAGACAGTGCGTTGGATTGGGCCATCTATCTTGCTGATGGAGTGGCTGAAGAAGTATCCCTCGTGCACCGTCGCGGATCGTTCCGTGGTCACCCCGATTCGGTTCAAAAGGTGATTGACAT
>CAJXLR010000053.1 GCA_913056425.1 uncultured Bacteroidota bacterium | reverse complement strand
AAAATCTGATGACTCTCCTACCAGTCCATCTACACGACTAAACTTGTTGTCTTCGCAGCCCCACAAGGTGATAAAAAATGCTGCGACCAATAAATACTGCTTCTTCATAGTGGTTTATTTGTTAAATGGATGAATGGTAAATGAAGACGTGGGTGGTTAATAGATCATAGATCTATTCCAACATAAATCATCTACCTTCTTTTTGTGATCGATTACTCCAACATCGAGTAATGTATTCACCACGTTGTTAACCATCTTTTTGGAAATGAAAATGTCTTGTTCCCACTCTGTTTGGTTAAACCACCGTGTTGCATCACCCAGTTCCAACCCATACTTCTGGGCTATCTTCTGCTCTGCATTTACATCATTCATAAAGTGTCGGCACACCTTGCGGATAATCCAAAGAAGGTTCCAAACCATGTTGGGGTGTTTTACCAAAATCTCCTGCCGAGCGGCAATCATAAAACATGGCCATGGGGTTACGGTGTCTCCAATATGTTTTAATTGACCAGCATCTACAAAAGGTTTTGTTGTGTATTTCTCCCACAGCAGTACATCAGCCTTACCCCCATTCAAAGCTTCCATTGCACCGTTAAAATCTCCCACTTCCACGAATTGGTTTTCGTTGAGACGAACACCTCTATTTCTTACCTCCACACTTGCCATAAGGTGCGACCCGCTTCCCGGTCTGCTTATCGCAAACCGTATGTCTTCAAATGATGTCTCTGCCGTAATGGATGAATTGGCTCCGGTATGCATGCCCCATATTAGTGGCGACTTGATATACTTCTGAACAATGAGTGATGGATTTCCATTGATGATATCTGCTATAATCCCTTCGGTTAACACCACGGCAAGATCCAGTTCACCGGACCTCAACTTAGATGTCATTTCCCCGGTTCCACCTGCCATGTCTTGCCATTCCACGTCAACACCAATATTGGCAAAACGCTTCTCTTCAATTGCGATTTCCCATGGGTAATTGAAGTGTTCCGGTACACCACCAACGCGAATCTTCATGAGTTTTTCTTTGCAAGATAATTACTAAAGTGTGTAAATGAAGCAGGGCTGATAGAATTCAGTTCAACTATTCTATAACCAGCCGAATCAAAACTTCCGTCCCATTTTCATGATCGATAAGTTGTAACGCATTTCCGGGATGCTCGGTATTGAGCATCTCAATCCTGTCCGTAATTACCTGAATGGCAGCTGATTCGTGTGATTTCGATTTTTCTTTTGCCTTCTTGATTGCAGCTTCCCTCCCAATACCATTATCACGCACTCTACAAATGAGTGTAGCGTTTTCTTGTTCGAAGGTTATACTCAGCTCCCCGTCACTCCCTTTAGCTGGTAGACCATGTTTAATTGCGTTTTCAACAAATGGTTGAATCATCATTGGCGGTAAATAGACATCATCCGGATTTATTCCTACTGCATCAACTTTATATGTGAAAGGTTCCTTCATACTCAATTGCTCCAATGACATGTAGTTTTCAAGTGTCGCAATTTCATCGGACAGAGGTATGGTGTCTACACGGGAGTTGGATAGTGTAAGACGCATGAGCTTGGCAAACTTCTGTAAATACTGACGAGCTTCTTTGTGTTGTTCCAGCGCAACTAGTGATTGAATAGAATTGAGCGCATTGAACAAAAAATGGGGGTTCATCTGTAACCGCAGCGCCTTTTGTTCCAGCTCTATCAACTCCTTGTCAAACTCTAGCTTCTCTCGCTCACGCTTTGCACGTTTCTTGATTTGTCTGATGTAAGACCACAGAAGCAGTATGATGATAAGTCCGGGTATAAACCACATCAAGAATCGGAAGTAGAAAGTCTCCCAATATGGTTGTTCAATGCTGAACGAATAGGAAGCAGTTTGAACAGATTCGGAATCTTCAGATAAGGACTTGTAATGAAACACATACTCCCCGGGTGGTAAGTTAGAATAAACAGCTTCGTTTTTCTTTCCTGGCGGACTCCAATTTTTGTCGAAGCCTTCCAACCACCATTGATATTGCAACTTCGCCGGTGCTTGTAAATCAACACCCTTTAACACAAAAGTGAGGTGATTCTGATCATAATTGAGAATGGGGGATTTTAGCTTACCGGTTTTGGTAACTACTTCTTTATATCGATCTATGACCAATGGTTCATAAAACAAATTGACATGCTGAAGGAAGACCTTGGGTTTGCCATGTTTTATGGTTGTGGCGGATGGGAAAAACCGAGTTAAACCGTTTACGGTTCCAAACCACATACTTCCGTCTTGTGCAGGCAGGCAAGCATTCTGACATGTTTCTATCCCTAGAAATCCATCACTCGCTCCATAATAATCCGACTCAATCACATCTCCCGTTTCGTTGATTGTAAGCACATCCAAACCTCGCTCATGACCCACGTACAAATGATTTGACTCATCAAAACTCAGCAAGTACAAGTTGGTAGATGTTAGCCAATCTGAATTGATTGTATCGAGTTGTTTTGTTGTTGTTCCATAGCGGAATAAACCATTGGAAGTAGCCACCCAAATATCATCTCCACTACTTCGAATTGCTCGGACATTCTGCCCTCCAATCTGGGTTTCATCAACCACTACTTTTATAGATTTCCCATCGATATAACCGAAGCCTTTTTCTTCCGTGCCGTACCAAATCGCATCGCCCTTCCGATGTAAGGCATGTATCCGATTTGAGGGCAATTCCGTTAGATATCTGTAATTGCGGATATAACGCTTCACCGATTTCATACCCGGTTTTCCTAGGCCAATTTTACTGATACCACCATCTAGTGTAGCTACCCAAAGTGCATCACGCGTAAGTTCCAGGTCTTTGATATAATTCCCGCAGAGGCCGTTATCCGCTGTATATCTCGTTATCTCCTTACCGTTAGTATATATCAAACCTTCGCCCTCAGTTCCAAGCCATATGCTTGAGTCACTTTCAATTGCAATTGCTTTGATTTTAAACTCACCTACTAGCGAATCCAGAGCGAATGGCGAAAACTGATTGCCATCAAACTGTACTACACCTTTCCTACCATTTGCAATCCATATAGCCCCTGAAGGTGATTGCTCTACCGCATAGATGTAGTTGGCCTTCAAACCATCGTCACCGGTGTAATGTGTAAATGCTTGACCGGAAAATTGATTCAATCCACCACCCGATGTTCCAATCCACATATTACCCCAAGCATCCAAGCTTAAACTTCGGACGTGGTTGTTTGAAAGTCCTTGCTGAACTGAGTACTGTTGCGTATTCCCGGTTTTAAGGTCGATTACATATACTCCACGTGATTGCGTTGCAACCCACAAACTGGAATCTCTATTCAGCAATAAATCATGAACCACCGTGTTGGCCGGAAGACTGCTGTATAAGTCTGAAAACGTTTCGCCATCGAAGTATCGCAACCCTCTTCCGTATGAGCCCACCCAAACGGATTTCCCATCGCTGTGTAGACTCTGTACATATTCGTCCGCAAGGCCGTCACGGACATGAAGCGTTTCAATCAAACTTAAATCACCGGCATCTATGCGATATATCCCACGATTCGAGCCCACCCAAATTTCATTTTTGTAATTGCAGATGTTTGTAACCACAAATCCATCTGAAGAATCTAAAGCCATGAAACGATGACTTGAATCCGTATCAATAACCTCGATACCGTTTGCAACTCCAACAAGCAACTGATCACCGGAAACATGAATTGTTGTAATCTCGGCATCCGAGTTCTCGAGTTCAACTTGAGAAAACCGGTTGCCATTGTACTCTGTTAATCCAGACCGAGTAGCTATCCATAACTTGCCATCAAACTCAATCAAAGCATTGATGAAGTTATCGGTCAAACCTTGCTTCGTATTGAATATTTCAAACTCCAGCCCATCAAATCGAGCTAAGCCTCCGCCTTGAGTCCCTACCCAAATAAAACCGTTCTCAGATCCGTTTACGGCAAAGACCTGAGATTGAGGTAGGCCATTCTCCAAACCGTATTGACGGAAGAATTGCTGCTGACCCAAAGCAGGAATCGAAATCAGTCCTACCAAAAACAAGAAAACGAGTCGGAAATACATTTAATCAAAAATACACGACCATCGGCTAGCAGCCATAAGCGAATAATGGTTCCTGCGGAACGAATAATTAGTAAACTTGATCTTTGGTATTAGAATTACGATTTGATCTTCTGGAAACGCATACCGAGAATTCGTAAGGCAATCCGCATTGGGTTGTTGTTCCTGCTGATATATTTCATCTTTTGTTTGCCAAAAAATCTGTTTGACACGCCATATAGTATGGTAGTTGAAGACACAAATGGTGATGTCTTGATGGCTCACATTGCCAGTGACGGACAGTGGCGATTCCCGGCATCCGATAGCGTCCCAGCAAAATTTGCAACTGCATTAATCACTTTTGAGGACAAACGATTTTACAATCATTGGGGCGTGAGTTTTATGTCACTGAGTCGTGCGATGATTCAAAACCTCAAGGCCAAACGCGTGGTAAGCGGCGGAAGTACCTTGTCCATGCAGGTTATTCGCATGAGCAGGCAGCGAACCGGGAAGAGCATTTGGGACAAGCTCAAGGAAATGGTGATGGCGTTTCGGTTGGAAACTCGGTACTCTAAAGACGAAATTCTATCTCTCCATGCAGCTCATGCTCCATTTGGAGGGAACGTTGTTGGACTTGAAGCTGCAAGTTGGAGATATTTTGGGCACAGTGGTAAGCAACTCAGTTGGGGGGAAGCGTCGATGTTAGCCGTATTGCCCAATGCCCCATCGCTCATGCACCTCTCAAAGAACAGATCACAGCTTCGTGCAAAACGCGACCGATTGTTAAAACGATTGTTCGATCGAGGAGAGATTACGGAGCTGGAATATCAAACCGCACTGGAAGAAGAACTGCCTCAATCGCCCAAGCCTCTTCCTCAAATGACGCCGCATTATATGGCGTTTCTGAGTAATCATGGTTATCAAGGAAAACGGTATCGATCTACCATTGATAAAGACCTTCAACAGGAGGTGAACAACATTGTCCAGAGGCGTTATCAAGTAAATTCAAGCCATGGGATTAACAATGCTTGTGTGTTGGTTTTGGATGTAGAGAGCAAGGACGTGTTAGCCTACACTGGAAACACCCCGTGCAAAGAGGAAGACAAAAAACATGTAGACATCATTCAAGCACCACGAAGTACAGGGAGCATTTTAAAGCCATTCTTGTATGCGCTTACTATGGAAAACGGAGAGCTCACCCCAAATATGTTGCTAGCGGATTATCCGACCAGAATTAACGGTTATGCACCTGAAAACTATGAATCGAATTATGCCGGGTTGGTGCCTGCAAGCGAAGCGTTGGCAAGATCATTAAACATTCCGGCTGTTCGACTTTTAAGTGATTATGGTGTCCCGAGGTTTAAAAGTAACTTAGAAGAACTGGGGCTCTCTACGCTTTTTCGTCCGGCCAATGAATACGGACTTGCGCTAATTTTAGGCGGGGCTGAAGCCAACATCTGGGATCTTGGTCACGCCTATGCTGAAATGGCCGCAGCTGCATCCGGCAGTGAATCAAGCGGTTTGATTAGTTCTGGAGTTGCTTGGGAAATTCTCAACGCCATGTCATCCGTAAACCGACCGCAGATTGAACAATATTGGAACCGGTTTGAAGGACGCGAAAAGATAGCATGGAAAACCGGAACCAGCTTTGGTGCGCGTGACGCCTGGGCCATTGGTCTTACCCAGAAATATGTAGTTGCAGTTTGGGTTGGCAACGCAACCGGCGAGGGCGTCACCGGTATGACAGGCAGCAACACGGCTGCGCCGGTACTATTTGACGTTTTTCAATACTTACCGGATACGACGTGGTTTGAACAACCTACACGAAGCATGAAAGGAATCGACGTGTGCGCGGCTAGCGGTCAACGTGCGTCACAGTTCTGCACTTCAACTCAGCGCAGGTGGGTGCCAAGACCATGCTTAGCACTAGCTCAATGTCCATGGCACAAGCAAATTCATGTTTCGCGTAAAACTGGTGAGCGTGTTTTTGCACAATGTGCAGAACCAGGTGAAATGAAACAAAAAGTCTACATGGTGATTCCGGCTATTGCCGAGCAGTACTACAAAATGAATCATCCGGAATACGAAACACTTCCAAAGTTTAGGGCAAGCTGTTTAAGTGGTGATAAGGATTTTGAGCTAACCTATCCTTTACCTAACAGTTCACTCCAAATACCTCGCTTAATAACTGGTGGACTTGGTCAGCTAGTGTTTGAGGCCGCGCACAGACAATCCGCAGCGGAAATATTTTGGTATTTAGACGATGAGTTTCTAACCACAACTAAAGATGTTCATCAGGTTCAATGTCAGCCTTCAAAAGGAAAACACGTCTTGAGTATTACGGATGCTTCCGGTATTCGTATTCAGCGATCGTTTTGGGTGAAGTAGGGTTAAACGCTAACCGTTAACACTAACCATTAACACTAACCATTAACGACGGATACAATAACATTGACAAAGACTATTACCTTGACTTTGACCTGAACTATGACCAAAAATAATCATAACTACCTACTCATTACCGTACTCAAAACTTATCCATACTCGGTTTCAAAACTCAAATAGCGTGTTGTCGTTTTATAATTTAGCCTTATGAATCCAATTCGTGGTCGAGGTACTTCAATCAACTCTCAAAATCGCTTTGAGCAGCATGCGTATGAGGCAGATGATGGCCATCGGTTAGAAGACCAAAAGTTTGTCCAGACAGATTACATAGAAGTTCACGCTAAGTCGATAGTGAACCAAGTTAACAGCCCGGACATCCCACTTTCGTGGGGCATGAATCCCTACCAAGGTTGTGAGCACGGCTGCACGTATTGCTATGCGCGTGAAACTCATGAATACTGGGGCTATAGCGGTGGAGTAGATTTCGAACGAAAAATCCTCGTAAAGCAGAACGCTCCGGATTTACTGAGAAAAAAGTTCCATTCCAGAAGCTGGATCGGTGAAGGCATAATGCTCAGTGGAAATACCGACTGCTACCAACCCATCGAACGAAAACTCCAAATTACACGTAAACTCATTGAGGTTTGCAAACAACATAGAAACCCGGTAGGCATCATCACAAAAAACGCATTGGTCACTCGAGATATCGATTTACTTGGTGAAATGGCGAAGGACAACCTCGCATCGGTTGCGCTGAGTATTACCAGTCTTAACGACGCATTGCGTCGTAAGCTGGAACCCCGAACCTCATCCGTTAAAGCAAAACTCAACGCCATCGAACAGCTCACAAGCGCTGGAATTCCGGTTGGTGTTATGATGGCACCTATCATCCCGGCTTTAAACAGCCATGAAATCATGGACATGGCGAAGGCCGTTTCCGAGGCCGGTGCTCGATCACTGCACTACACCATGGTAAGACTAAACGGATGTGTGGGCCCATTGTTCGACGATTGGCTCGACCGACATTTCCCTGATCGAAAGAAGAAAGTCTTAGGGCACATTGCCGAAATACATGGAGGTGATGTTGAGGATCGAAGATTTGGTAAACGTATGTCCGGGGAAGGCCACTACGCCGACATGATTAAACAACAGTTTAACGTTGCCACCAAAAAGTACAATCTGAATAAAGACCGGCTTAAACTCAACTCGAGCTTGTTCACCCGAGATGGTCAAGTGAAATTATTCTGAGTCAGGCTTCGTCTCGTCTTCTGTAGAATCCGAGATATCCGCTGCAGGCTTCTCTTCATCCTCAGCTGGCTGCTCGGCACGAGAGGTGTCTCCTTGAATAGAGTCAAGAGCTTCGTCGCCAAAAGGACGCTTACCGAAAATCTCTTCTAAATCTTCCTTGAAAATAACCTCTTTCTCGAGCAACTTATTCGCAAGCATGTCCAGCTTATCCTTGTTCTCTTGAAGGATTTTTATTGCACGTTGATACTGCTCGTCTGTAAGCCTCTTAATCTCCGAATCAATCAAAGCAGCAGTTTGCTCACTGAACGGCTTTGTAAAGCCTTCATTCATGTTGTAGTACGAAACGTTACCTACTTTTTCATTGAGGCCATAGATGGAAACCATCGCCATCGCTTGCTTGGTAACCTTCTCTAAATCACTCAATGCACCTGTAGAGATTTTACCAAAGGTCACATACTCTGCAGCTCGTCCACCCAGCGTTGCACACATCTCGTCCAACAACTGCTCAGTTCTAGTAATTTGACGCTCTTCCGGTAGATACCAGGCCGCACCTAAACTTCTACCACGCGGTACGATGGTAACCTTAACCAATGGATGCGCGTGCTCGCACAACCAGCTCACAGTAGCATGACCGGCTTCATGCACTGCAACAGCGCGCTTCTCTTCCGGAGTGATGATTTTATTCTTCTTTTCTAGACCTCCAATGATACGATCTACCGCATCCAAGAAATCTTGGCGTTCGATGATTTTCTTATTCTTTCGAGCCGCGATTAACGCCGCTTCGTTACACATGTTTGCGATGTCCGCCCCACTAAATCCAGGCGTTTGACGTGCTAAGAAATCACGATCTAAATCCTTCTCGATTTTAAGTGGCTTCAAGTGTACATCAAAAATCGCTCGACGTTCATTCAAATCAGGCATATCAGCGTAGATCTGACGATCAAATCGACCGGCACGTAACAACGCTTTATCCAGCACATCCACACGGTTAGTTGCGGCCAAAATGATTACGCCGGTATCGGTACCAAAACCATCCATTTCGGTTAAGAGTTGGTTCAACGTGTTTTCACGCTCATCGTTCGACCCTTGCATCGCATTCTTTCCACGAGCTCTACCAATTGCATCAATCTCATCAATAAAGATGATACAAGGTGCTTTCTCCTTGGCTTGCTTGAACAAGTCACGTACACGAGAAGCTCCAACACCCACAAACATTTCAACGAAATCGGAACCTGATAACGAGAAGAAAGGTACGTTGGCTTCACCGGCAACAGCTTTCGCCAAAAGTGTCTTACCTGTACCCGGAGGGCCTACCAATAAGGCTCCTTTAGGAATCTTACCTCCTAGCTCGGTGTATTTTTTCGGGTTCTTGAGGAAATCAACAATTTCCATCACCTCTATCTTAGCTTCCTCTAATCCCGCAACGTCTTTGAAAGTTACATTAACCTTGGTGTCTTTATCGAACAGCTGCGCTCGCGACTTCCCAATATTGAAAATCTGTCCGGATCCGCCACCTGCAGGTCCACCCATTCGGCGCATCATGAAGTACCAGAACGCAAATAGTAGAACAAAGAAGATTACCCAGCTGATAA
>CAJXLR010000052.1 GCA_913056425.1 uncultured Bacteroidota bacterium | reverse complement strand
AGTATTTATTCGTTTCGAGGGGCTACGATTCGCAACATCTTGAATTTTGAGAAAGATTACCCGGATTTAAAAGTCTTTAAGCTTGAGCAAAATTATAGATCAACCCAAACCATCGTAAATGCGGCCGGATCAATTATCGCCAACAATAAGGACCAGCTTGAAAAGAAGGTTTGGACTTCAAATCAACTTGGTGACAAGATCAAAGTAATGCGGGCGGTAACCGATAATGAAGAAGGCCGACAAATTGCTCAATCCATTTTTGAAGAAAAGATGCAGTCGCAATCTCCAAATAGTGATTTCGCCATTTTGTATCGAACCAATGCACAATCTAGAAGTTTGGAAGAAGCCTTGCGCAAACTGAATATTCCGTATCGCATTTACGGCGGCTTGTCTTTCTATCAGCGCAAGGAGATAAAGGATTTGCTGGCATATCTTCGACTCACCGTAAATCATAAGGATGAAGAGAGTTTAAAACGAATCATAAATTACCCGGCCAGAGGAATTGGAAAGACGACACTGGAGCGTGTACAACTGCATGCGGCAGATCAAGCAATTAGTTGGTGGGATGTTGTATCTAATGCGCATTTGTTTCCGAATTTGTCAAGTGCAGCCAAAAAGCTAGAAGACTTTGTAGTGATGATAAAAAGCTTTGCTACGATGCTGGAAACCAGTGATGCCTATGACATTGCGATGCATATTGCGCGCTCAACGAATTTGTTGAAAAGCTTGCACGAAGACAAAACAGTTGAAGGGATTAGTCGGTACGAGAACGTGGTTGAATTGTTGAACGGTGTTAAAGAATTCGTGGAGGATGATACCAGTGAGCTGGAGAAAAACTTGGGAGTCTATTTGCAGGATATTGCTTTGATAACCGACGCAGATAAAGATGATGGGAACGAGGATAAGGTGTCGTTGATGACTATCCACGCTGCCAAAGGACTCGAGTTTCCCTATGTGTACATAAGCGGGATGGAAGAGAATCTATTTCCATCACAACTCAGCAGCGGTAGTAGGAAAGAGTTGGAAGAAGAGCGCAGACTGTTTTATGTGGGGATGACGCGAGCAGAGCGTAAACTCACACTCTCGTATGCAAATTCCAGGTTTAGATTTGGTCAACTTTTACCCTGTGAACCGAGTAGATTTATCACTGAAATCGTAGATGATTTTGTGGAGTTCGATAAAAAGAGCTTCGTAAAAAATCAAGCCAAGTATGGAGGCGAGAACTCATTTGGTACGCGATTCCAGAAGAAACAGAACATTCAAAACAGGTACGGGCGATCAAACAAGCCTGCGAAAAAACCACTACCACCGGCGATTGAAAACTTTGTACCCGAGGATACGTCCAACATTAAAATCGGGGATCGCGTGGAGCATCAGCGATTTGGACGCGGTGATGTTGTTGTTGTCGATGGAGAACAAGATAACAGAAAAGCAACCATCGATTTCGATGAATTTGGAAAGAAGCAGTTGGTCTTAAAGTTTGCTAAACTTCGGTTCGTTCAGAACTAAGCTGATTGCTTATAACGGTCTAGCATATCTTCTAACTCCTGCATAGCATTCGGCTTTAACATGTAATCATTCATGCCCACCTCAAACGCTTTTGGAAGTACTTCTTTGGCAGGTAGCGTTGTAAATGCAACGATTGGAATCTTGTGATTAATGTCGCGTAACATCTTTGCTACTTCATAGCCGTTATATCGTGGCATTTCAATATCCATAAGAACCATGGAGTATTCGTTTTCCGACAAAAGCTCAATAGCTTGGTCTTTGTTCACCGCTATGTCAAACGGTATTCCAAGCTTACTGAACATATAGCCAGTAAATAAACTGTTGATTTCGTGATCGTCTACTAATAGAATTTTCAAATCGGTCATCATAAGTGTAATGTTAGTGCAATTGAATGTTCAATCGACGTGCCTAAAATCAATTAGCTGAACTAACATATTGAATAGTAGCGACTTAACTGAATGTTGCATGTTGGGAAAAATCCCAAAACGAGAAAAAAGTCCTTATATTAGACGTCAAATGTGTCTTTCAGCGTCAGCCAAAGAACTTTTTTCTCGGTAATCTCAGATAGATAGGTTGTCAAAGTTTGGCAGTGCACAACCGTGTGGTTGTTCTGTTGAGTCGTTGAGTGAATTTTGCTGGAGTTTGCTTCCGGTTCAAAGTGAAGTGTGTGACCTTCAGATGGAAGTTGAAGGGGTAGGTAGTCTTCCGGACTAACAATAGTGCAGTCTTCAAGGGTTTTGTTTATCGCCTTTAGAATACCCGACAATAGTTGACGCTCTTTAGATCCCACTTCCGCGCGGGTGACAATAGTTGTCGACATGCTTGAATGATCTTCGTTTATAGATGTAGGAGATGTGCCGATTTGATAGTAGGTGTCATACAGCTCGATCAGGCCGGATTCAGATAGTTTCCAAGCATCTTTCATAGGGCAAATCTAACACGAATTTTGTCGTAATTAACGGCAAATTAATATGTAATCCCTAAAATGAGACGACATAAGGTGTCTATAAATCAGTAAAAGCGTTTCGGAATGACACAATGATACATGATTCTAGAAAAGAGAGCAAAGTGTCCCAAAATGAAACACATTTTAACACTCAATTATTTTAAGTGCCTGAAAAACAGGTTGTTAGGTGTTGGCATATACTTCGCTTATTACCTGGTGTTACTTTCGAGAGAAAGAGCACATGGTTAATAATTTTCATCATAAGTAGTAGTTTAGTATTTTATCTTTGATTTTAAGTCCTGACCTATATGGTCGGGGCTTTTCATTTATGCCAATTCGCGAAGATACAAATTCTACAACTCATCCAGTTAGACGATAACACGTTATCTTTGCGTTATACCTCTAGTGTGGTGTCATACAAGGCGATAAATAGAACTTTTTTAATTGCAATTAGTGTCCTAGTCTCGATAGGAGGCCTATTCTGTTGTTCCTCTGCTGGTGCACAAACTGTAAATAAGAAAACGGTTAGTGTTTATTTTCCAAGTGATGGTGACCGTATCGATGCGGAAGGAAAATCGCTCATCCGTCAGGCAATACTTCAAATTCAGCCACACATAATCAAGGAGATTTATATCGAAGGACATGCAGATAGTGATGCTTCAAATGCGTATAATCTCTCGTTATCAAACAGGCGAGCTTCCAACGCAAAAGATTTTCTTTTGTCTCAAGGCATCTCTTCCTCAATGATTCAACTTGGTGCTTTTGGTGAAAGTCAACCTACGAGCAAGCAAAAATCTAAGAATAGAAGAGTTCGGATAACGTTGGTTTATCAAGAGGACGATTTCCCACCCAAACCAACGAATTTAGTTGCCGGAGAAGCAAAATATCTACACTTCACTACGTACGATGCTTTAACAAAGGACAAACTGCCTACGGACTATGTTGTGGAAATTAGAAACAAGAACCATTTCGCTCGCACAGGTCAAGATGCTGAATGCTTATTTGATCGTCGATACTTTAAGTCTATCAACATAACCTTCTTGAAAACCGGCTATTTAAATGAGTCAGTTACAGTACAGGAGAAAATTGCCAAAACGGCGGGAGATACCATGAAGTTTAAGGTTTATCTCCGACCGGTAAACGTGGTTCAGAAACTTCGATTCGATAATATTTTCTTCTACACCGACACCGATGAGTTCAAGCCTGAAGCCAAAAAAGACCTGGAAAAAATCTATCAGTATCTGGTAGAAGAGCCCACAGCATTTATTGAGATCCAAGGCCACATGAATTTTTCAGAATCGCGCAATGCCGATATTCTTCAACGGATTTATAATCACGATTTATCGCACAAAAGAGCGAAGGCAGTTTTTAAATATTTGATATCACGTGGTATTGATAAAAATCGTCTTACCTACAAAGGGATGAGTAATTTCAAAATGATCTATCCAAACCCTAAAAACAAGTTCGAAGCCGATAAAAATAAACGCGTTGAGATTTGGACCTTAAGTCTTAAGTCCGATCAGAACAATTAATCGAATAATCGCCAATTTACGCCAAGCGTAACGGCTCTCCCCATGATCGGATTAAGCGCCGATAAGAAATTGTCGTTTCTAAACATACCTTGTGTCAAATGACGTCCAGATACAAACAATGTCATGGTCTGGACCTTCATATTTAAAAACACATTCACGACTGGATAACCTCCAATACTCTGTGAAGACAAGACAAACTGCCGGACAACCGGATTGTAAAAATAACCGGTGATTTGGTCGATGTAGGTGGCTTCTACACCTAGTCGTGCCCACATATTATTATTGAATAAGTATCCTTGACGGTATATTCTTAATCCGCCATTGTAAAGAGGCATTGGAATTTTGTCGTTTGAGGAATAACGTAAATTAAATCGTGCATCAGCCTTCCATGATTTGCCCATGGAAATGGGTGCATATGCATCCAGCGTGAGGAACTGGACGTTTTCATTTAGCTGCACGGGAACAGCCGAAGTGTCGAAGTACACCGCATTCTGCAAGTCAGTTGCCTCAAGTTTAACATGAGAGCCATTCTCACCACGCCAGCCTGCATTCAGAGCCAACCTAATTTCGTTTTGCAAGATTTGGTGCCAGTTGTAATAATTACTCACGAAAAACTGGTTATTGAAATCTGGCCGAACGGAAACGACCGTTGCCCCGGCAAACCAGGTATTGTTCTCGTTTAACTTCTCTCCGGAAATGTCCACCAAGTAGTTACCTGCATTAAAACCCGTTAAAGCTATTTGTGTACTTCCAGTAAAGGTCCGATTACTATCTGACCAGTTCGCCTTGCCATTCACGTATAGTAATTGGTGTTGGTTGTTGTAAAAGTCCAACTGTTTCACACGAACAGATTCATGCGTTGCAGAGATCATGGTCTTCAAGTTCCCACCTCGTTTGGTGTATCCCACTTCATTGCGAACCACATCCCAAAAAATGGAATCTAATGTCGTTTCACCATAGTTGATGTCCGGGAAAATATCTCGGTTGATGTCATCATCGGAAAAGCGATTTATTCTTCGCTCATACTTTAAATCGTGAAACCATTGCCCACGAATAGATGTATAAAGCGTATCTGGGACGATAGTTGAATCGTTCACTACAATCTGTCGATTGCCTGAACGGTAAAACTGTTTAACATGCCATAATCGTTCGATGGCTGTATTCTGAGCGCCTGTGAGTCCACCAATTCCAAAGTACGCTTTTGATCTACCGGAGAGTAAATCGAAATCTTCCGCGTTTTGCACGCCAAAGGTTTCTTTCACAGTGTTTTTATTGTTCGTGAAACTTGCAAAAACCTCATACTTCTGGTTTTTGCTGTGATAGTTGGTGTATGCTTGAGTGGCAAACACGTTGGTCATCCGCTCCTGATTGAAGCGCGGCATATTGATGTAGTACTGGTTGTGTGTTTTCACACGACGGTAGTCCAACCCAAAACTCCAATTGGAGGCGATGTTTTGAGAATGTTCTGCATTCAGGAATAACAAACCTCCACTACCTTGTGCGTAGCCTAGCTTGGTGCGAGGAGTTTTACCATCGTAGTACCGAATGCTGTCAGAAGATCTAAACCATCTGCCAAATGAGTTATTCCAATTTGTGAAATAGAGACTCAACCGCTGCTTTTGGTCAAAAGTCAAGACCGGACTCGCTATACGACCTGTGTTGAGTTCCGGATTGTCTTCAAATCGAGGCGTGTAAAGCTCATGAGGAAAGTTTAATGTAGTGTCTTCCCGGTGTCGGTCGAACTTGAAATCCTGTACCTCGCCTGAAGTGTGGTAGGTTGATAAATCGCGACGGTATTCTGTTGTGTCAAACAACTGCGCAGATGCAACCTCTCCAAGGCCGCAAAGCATCACAAAAACAAACAAACGACGCCCAATTTTCACAGCTAGCAAATGTAATCACTTATTTACTCAAGATGAGTTAATGTCAACTGATTTCAACCGTCATTCGTGGATTGGTAATGTATCTTTGTGTCGATGTCAAAGCTAGACTATTTAATCATAGGTCATGGTGTTGTTGGTGCAGTGCTGGCACATCAACTACTAGATGCTGGGAAATCAGTTATGGTTGTTGATAGTCCCAAGCCGAACACGTCTTCAGAGGTCGCGGCAGGAATTTTGAACCCGGTCACCGGTAAACGATTAACCTTGACCTGGAAGGCCCATGACTTTTTCCCGGAGGCAAAGCGGTACTATAAATGGCTTGAGAAAAGGCTCGACACAACGCTTTATCACTCATTACCGCTCCATAGAGTTTTTAAGTCACTACCTGATCAAAATGATTGGATGGCAAAGCAACGCGACACACGGTATGCCCCTTTTGTTGAGGAAGGGTCTGTGTCTGAATTGGATGAAGAGCACATGATTAATCCATTTGGCACGCTTAAGGTTAACAATGGAGGCCGAGTGAATGTGAAGGAGCTGATTAAGTATTCTAGAGAGTACTTAGAGAGAATAAATTCATTTCGGGTGGATGAGGTTAGTTTGGCGGATGTTGAGGTAGATGGTTCACACATTACATGCAATTCAATTGAAGCGAATCATATAATTTTTTGCACTGGACTTGATCAAGAAAACTGGGGTTTCTTGCCTTTCACTCCGATGAAAGGGGAGGTGCTTCAAGTAGAATCGACATATCCGCGACGAGATGAAATTGTTATTGGAGGTTGTTTCTTCTGTCCTACGGATGATGGC
Source organism: uncultured Bacteroidota bacterium (assembly GCA_913056425.1). GTDB lineage: Bacteria > Bacteroidota > Bacteroidia > NS11-12g > UBA9320 > UBA987. The sequence goes on along the minus strand of CAJXLR010000052.1, from coordinate 2,704 downwards.
TTGAATTATGCCGGAGCAACATACAATTGGCGCGATGTAAACCTAGAACCTACAGACGAAGGCAAAGCAGAAATACTTGATAAACTGGCTTCTTTCTTACGTCATCCGGTTCGAGTGAAAGAACACAAAGTTGGAATTCGTCCTGCCGTAAAAGACCGAAGACCTCTTATTGGGAAACACCCTGAACACGAACGAGTGTATTTGTGTAGTGGTATGGGCAGTAAAGGAGTTTCTATGGCTCCATATCTCTGCAAACATTTAATTGAGTATATCGAATTGGGGAAACCTTTAATGCCTGAAGTAGATTTGAAGCGGTATACGTGATTCAACAATTTCTCAATATCATTAAATCCCTTGTGCTTGGTGTGCTATTCTTTTTTGCGGCTCGGCTCATCTTTGGACTGGTGCATCTGGACCACTTGAGTATCAATGCATTTATGGTTTCTGCATACCATGGAGCATCACAAGATTTATCTGTACTGAGTTACTGGTTGTTACTTGCCTTAATCTTCAATAGTATAGCCGCCTTCTCAAAGTATGTAATAACCGATGTCATACAGCATGTGCTGTACACATGCATGGCACTATTTCTGGCCATCAATATTCAGCTCTACGGCTATTGGAATTATCACGTCGATGCATCTATACTCGGTTACTTAGTCTCCCCCAAGGAGGCTTTCGCATCTATAATCGGTAGAGACGTAATTGGCGTGTTAGGTTTCTTTTTACTGCTTATGGCGGTTTACGTCATTCTAACGCGACTCCTAAAACTGAAATGGTCGCCACTGCGTATTAATCTGTCGATTCTGAAATTTATAATACCCCTTATTATCGCACTTGCTTTGTTAGCACGTGGTGGTTGGTCTACCAACCCTATGACTGTAAGTCGGGTGTTTCACAGCACGGAGTATGCCTACAATCAAATAGCTGTGAATCCGATTTGGAATGCAGGATTTTCTCTTACCAAGGAGCATTATAATTATTGGCTGCTTGAAGACGAAGATGCCCAGAGGTATTACAAGAGATGTGTCACGCTAAATGATACGATTGAAGATAACGTCCACCGGACACGCCCAAAAGTAATCTTAATCGTAGTCGAAAGCCTTTCGGCCAATTTTATTGAATCGTTTGGGGGCATTCCCGGAGTGACGCCAAACATTGATGCCATGGCAAATGATGCCATCTTCTTTGATCGATATTATGCGAGCGGAGATCGTTCGGATCGGGGATTGACAACTATGATTACCGGTATGCCCGCAGTGCCGGGTGCGCGATTGCTACAATCGATTGGTAAGCTCAATTCGAGTCCAAACATCAATAGAATCGTCAGAAACTCCAGCGGACGAAGTAGTTTTTATTACGGAGGAGATGCATCCTTCGCCAACATCCGCACCTTGTTTGATGTGGTGCCTGATACCAAGGTGATTGATGTAAACTCGTTTGAATCTTCTGGCGCTTTGGGAAAATGGGGTTACCACGATGAAGTGGTTTACAATCGAGTTTTGGGCGATATCGAAAAAAATGGCTTAGATGAATTGACGGTTGTTTTTACCTTGAGTAGCCACGAGCCATTTGACCATCCGAGGGTCAGTTATTCATCCTCGAATTACACAAAGCCAATGTACGGTGCAATCTATTATGCTGACAGCTGTTTAGGGAGTTTTGTGAATCACCTGCAGCAGCTACCACAATGGGATAGCACCCTGGTTGTGATTACAGCAGATCACGGTAGTACAAAACCGAACGGATATCACATCTTCGAATCTGAGAAGTATCGCATTCCATTAATTCTATGCGGGGGCGTTGTGACAAGTGCAAAACGATATAAGCATGTTGTGGGGCAGGCCGACTTAGCATATACGTTATCGGATTACTTCAATGAGGCCAATAATCCATTTCGTTACGGGAAATCGCTTTTTGATACAACTCAGTCATTTGCCTCATACTACTATCAAGTTGGGGCCGGAATAGTGAGAGACTCGTCAGAGTTAGTCTTTGATTATAAACTCAATCAAGTACTCCACACCACTTCGGAGAATGATTCAATAACAAGGGAGATGAAGCTTGATATTTTGGGCTATTCGCAACACGCGGTGCATACTTTTGAAGGGTATTAAAAAAAGAAGCCCCGCTCAAATAAATCGAGCAGGGCAAATAAACCAAACTAACCATGAAAAATGTCTTCTTGCGAAGACGGTCCAAAGATAGTGTCGTTTTGACGATTAACGCAAACCTTTTGTTAAAAAATCATTACGTCCTTGTTTTTCAGGGAGTTAAAATGCCGTTGTTGCCTTTTTGGCCACCTAATCCTGTAATTTCTAGTGCAGTCTTGCCTCCATTTGGATATGGTGGTGCTAGTGAAAAGTTGCTAGTTAGAAAAAAGGATTGATGGAAGTTTTTAGGTAAAGAATGTTTACCATTCATTGGTCAAACGCAGTCGTGCTTCGATGACATCGCGCACACACTCATGACCGCCGTTTTTTGGAGATACATAGTCGACCGATTCACGGACCAATGGAACGGCATCCGCCGGACAACACGTATACCCAACGTGCTTCATGATTTTTAAGTCAGGTTCGTCATCTCCCATCATCAGACAGTCGGCAAGTTCATAGGGTTTGTCTTCCAGCCAAGACTTCAGAATGTCGATTTTATTGTCAGATCCCAAGTAGACATCCTGGATTCCCAGTCTGTTTAATCGGAT
>CAJXLR010000051.1 GCA_913056425.1 uncultured Bacteroidota bacterium | reverse complement strand
CGATTTGTTCATATCCTTCCGGATACGGAACACCAAGCGTTCTCATCGCAGATATTTTACCTTCAAGGTTGGAGTCGTCAATGTCGTCATCAATCAACCAACCATAACTTGGCATAATAGATCCCGTAGAGACCGAGCTTGGTTCCAAGAAGTGATCGTAGTGCCAAGAAGCACTCTTGTACGCGATACCAGACTTGTCTCCACCACGTGATAAATCCGGTCCGGTACGCTTAGATCCCCACAAGAATGGGTGGTCGTAAACGTTTTCACCGGCTTTGGCATATTCGCCATATCGAACGGTTTCAGATCGGAAAGGACGCACGAGTTGCGAGTGACAGTTGTTACATCCTTCTCGGATATAAATATCACGTCCTTCAAGCTCTAGTGGCGTATACGGTGTTACAGTTTCAATGGTCTTGATGTTCGATTCTACCAAGAATGTTGGTAAGAACTCCACTGCACCACCAATAGCAACGGCTACAAAAGCGAATACCATCAACTGAGTAGGTTTGCGCTCAATCCATCTGTGCCAGTAGCTAGCTGTAATCATGTTTGGATCTTCTTTAACCATCGGGTATGCCTCAGCGTCTTCATTAGCCACAAGGCTACCTGCCTTAATCGTTTTGTAAATGTTGTAAACCATTACAAATACACCCACCAAGTAGATTAGTCCACCAATCGCACGCAACATGTGCATTGGAATAATCTGGAGTGTTGTAGATAAGAATGTAGGATATTGAAGTAGTCCTTCAGGAGTAAACTGCTTCCACATCATACCTTGAGTGAAACCAGATATGTACATTGGAATCGCGTAGAAAATAATTCCTAATGTGCCCAACCAGAAGTGCGTAGATACGAGCTTTTTAGAGAAGAGCTTTGTATTGTAAATCTTTGGAATGATGTAGTACAGCATAGCGAAGGTTAGGAAACCGTTCCATCCCAATGCACCAACGTGTACGTGAGCTACAATCCAATCGGTGAAGTGTGCAATGGCGTTAACATTTTTCAACGAAAGCATTGGACCTTCGAATGTTGACATACCGTAAGCAGTAAGACCAACAACCATAAACTTGATACGAGCATCGTCTCTTACCTTGTCCCAAGCACCACGAAGTGTTAATAGTCCGTTAAGCATACCACCCCAAGAAGGAGCAATTAGCATTACGGAGAAAACTACACCAAGCGTCTGAGCCCAATCAGGCAAAGAAGAGTACAACAAGTGGTGAGGACCTGCCCAAATGTATAGGAAGATCAACGACCAAAAGTGCAGGATAGATAGTTTGTACGAGTAAATCGGACGGTCAGCCAGTTTAGGCATGAAGTAGTACATCAATCCCAGGAATGGCGTTGTAAGGAAGAACGCCACGGCGTTGTGACCATACCACCACTGGACCAGTGCGTCTTGCACTCCTGCGTACCAACTGTAGCTCTTCAAGAAAGTTACCGGTAATTCGAACGAGTTTACAACGTGTAGCAAAGCAACAGTAAGGAAGGTTGCTAGGTAGAACCAAATAGCAACATACAAGTGCTTTTCACGACGCTTGAAAATGGTACCAATCATGTTCCATCCAAAAACCACCCAAATCAAGGTGATTGCGATGTCAATTGGCCATTCCAATTCTGCGTACTCCTTGGAAGTGGTAATTCCCAGCGGGAGTGTGATAGCCGCAGCTACAATGATGAGTTGCCATCCCCAAAAGTGGATTTTACTCAATGCATCACTGTACATCCGCGTCTTTAGAAGCCTTTGAAGTGAGTAGTAAACCCCCATAAAAATGGCGTTACCCACAAATGCGAAGATTACAGCATTGGTGTGAAGCGGGCGAATACGGCCAAACGTTGTCCAACGATTGCCGAGGTTCATTGCCGGTTCGAATAACTGAGTGGCGATAATCACACCCACCAGCATTCCAACAATACCCCACACCATAGTGGCGATTGCGAAATTCTTCACAATCCTGTTGTCATAACTAAATTTCTCTTTTCCCATTATAACCAGTTTTATTTTTTTCGTTTAATAACCTAAATGATGGTGATTCCAGATCTTCAAACTGACCGCTCTTCTGTGCCTTCACAAACATTGCGAGGAACAACAGAGCCATCAACAGACTAATCGAAATCAGTATTACTAAAATTTTCATATCAATTGCAGTTTTCTAGCTTGAAAGGAAACCAATGCGGTCACTAAACCTACCACAGTTATTGAGCTTAGTGGCATCAGAATTGCTGCCACGATGGGTGTTAAACTCCCAGCGACCGCAAAGGTTATCCCTATCAAATTGTAAAAAACAGAAAATGCTAAGCTTGCTTTCAGAACGCGTTCTGAGTACTTTGACAAGGCCAGCATAGCCGGCAGCTTATCAAAGCTTTCAGACAACAAAATGCCATCGGCACTTGGGTAAAATCCGTTAATGTTGTCGGCAACCGCAAGTCCGATATCACTTCGGTGCAGTGCCGTTTGGTCGTTCAGCCCGTCGCCAATCATCAAAGTCTTATCACCTTGCTGATGGCACGTTTGTATAAATTCTTTTTTGTCTTCTGGGCGTTGTCCAAATAACAGGTTCCGGAAATTGGTGTATAAGGAAGAGAGAGTATTGCGCTCACCGTCGTTATCGCCGGATATCACAGAAATCTTAAACCACTTACCGAGTTGTTGCAGCGTTTGTTGGATGCCCGATTTGTACGCGGTGGAGAAGGTGTAATGGCCAAGGACAGTCCCATCGATCTCTACATATACTCGTGTTTCCGATGTGGGTTCAACGCCAACAAATTCAGCAGAACCAACTTTGATGCTTGAGCCTGTTTTAGATATTGCCTTCAATCCAAGTCCTTCATATGCTTCAAAATCGTGCAGACTTGTTTGAGGTACGTCGGCGAGGTATACCGATAGAGCCTCACTCAATGGGTGATTGGATTGTTCTACCAATGACTTAATCATAGAACGATGTGCAAGTGTTAGTCCTGTATCACTCGCCGCAACATTCATGCTTTGAGAGTTGGTAAGCGTTCCGGTTTTATCAAAAACAATGTGATTGATATTGCCCAATCGCTCAACGTTTTCAGACGACTTGAGGTAGAGTTTGTTTTTGCTGAGAACTCGAACAATACTGCCGAAGGTGAATGGTCCCGAAAGCGCCAAGGCACAAGGGCAGGCAACGATCAGCACCGCGCTAAACACAAACACGGCTTTAGACGGATCGATGAATAACCAGGCAATCAAACTAGCAACAGCAACCACAATCACGGCAGGTGTAAAGTACATGCTCACCTTGGTGGTCCAATGTGTTTTATCTTCAGACTCGGTCTTTGGTGTTTTCCATGCCGACCAGATTCTAGTGGTATCTTGTTTTTCGGTAATGGTGAGCTCGATGGTGCCCGACGTTTGGCGACCACCAACAAAAACCGGTTCCCCAACCTCTACGCGTTCCGGTATAGCTTCTCCGGTAACAAAGCTGTAGTCTATACGAGCATCTCCTTCTCCGAGCGTGCCATTTACAGGAATTACTTCGCCTTGTTTCACAACAACCGTGTCGCCTGGTACCAAGTCATCAACCTTAACCCAGCCGTTATCGTCGCCCGCCTTAACGCGAACCGATATTGGCAAGAAATCATGGATAGAACGTTCGAATGAAATCTTTCGATAAACCTTGTTTTGGTACCATTTTCCAATTAGGAGGAAGAAAATTAGTCCGGCAAGTGAATCGAGATATCCGAAACCGGCACCGGAAAATATTTCGTACAAACTCCAAATCCAGATTGCAAGAACACCCATGACAATTGGAATGTCGATGTGGCTCTTCTTTCGAATGATTGCCTGGTAAGCGGTTGTAAAGTAGTCGCGAGCAGGGTAGGCGAGAACAAGTGCAGATAAACCGACATTTAGGTAACGGAAAAGGCCAACAAAAAATGGGTCTCCACTTATTTGAAGACCAAGGTAGTGAGGCATGCTAAACATCATGCTGTTTCCGAAACAGAAACCGGCTACGGCCACTTTGCGCAGGAGTTTAACCTGTTTGTCTTTTTGTTCTTGATCTGCTTTACGCGTTAAGTTGAACTGTGGAGGATATCCAAGTTTGTCCAACAACATGGCCAATTTGGATAATGGCAACTCTTTGGATGCAACAACGGTTATGGAACGATCTTCAAAGTTTACTCTTGTATTGACTACTTGGGAATTAATCTCAGGCAGATCCTCAAGCAACTGAACACAGCTGGAACAGTGAATGGCCGGAGCGTTTAGAACGATCTTATAGATTTTATCGTTTTGGAAATCAACCAACCGGTTGAACACCTCTTCCAAATCGTACTGTTTGTACTCAATGGAAATCTCGCTGTCGTCTACATCAAAATGAGCATTGTTTTCTAGGACGTCGTAAATCGTGGCGCAACCGAAACAGCAGAAACTGTTTTCGTTCTGATGTACGATCGTGCGAGGGTCGCATTCTGCGTCGCAGTACGTACATTTAGTCTTGACACTATGGGACGTGGTAGGCTCCATGAATATAGTAGGGACAAAGGTGTTGCAGTGCCCATCGGAACCGTTTGATAGCAGTCAGACCAAACTATGATATATGTCAGAAAAAGAGGGGATTGCCCTATCTGGAATGATTCAAGATTGGTTCTTGCGAGCAACCATTCTAACTAGGCTCGCTTCACCTTGGTGGTATAGTCCTTCCGAAATGGTAATAACTTCCTTGTTGAAGGAATTTGTGGTGCAATCGTTGAAATCAGATTCAAGTAATTCTTTGGTGAAGAGCATGTCTAAATTACGTGGCCCACCAACTCCTGGGTTTGTTGTGTTGTATTCGATGTGATCTTTATGAAACGCCTCGAGAATGATTAATCCACCGGGTTTTAACCAAGTTTGAAACAATCGATGGATTTGTTCTCGAACGTTTGGCGGGAAGTGTGCATATACAAGAACAATCGCGTCGAAGTGGTTCTCCGGATACTGCATTTCTTGAGCTATCCCAACTTCATAATGAATTTGCGTAGAATGCTTTCGCGCGAGTTCCAGCGCTTTCTTTTTGCCTTCCTTACTCATATCAAAGGCATACACGTCATATCCTTTTGATGCTGCGAAAACGGCATTTCTTCCTTCACCTTCAGCCGGGAATAAAATCTTACTACCATCCGGCACCAAGTGAAGGCTGTTTTGTAGGTGATGACTGGCTTCTACTCCATAAGCATACTCACCTGCGCTGTAGCGCTCATCCCACATTTGAGCAGGATTAGGACTTGTCTTTTCGTTTCCCATTTGCATTTTGAATTACCGAATCGTTGTAATGGTGGTATACCGCATTGATAAAGCTTAATATGATACCGATACCCAGCAGGATATAGAATATGGTAAATAGTTTGCCGCCGTTTGTTTGTGGACTAAAATCACCGTAACCAATTGTAGTAAGCGTAATGATACAGAAGTAAAAGCAATCGATCCATTCCCAACCCTCTAGGTAGTGATAAATGATTGCCCCCAAGCCAATGGTAATGATTGTGGTTATGAGCAGATCGCGATATTCTTTATCTCGAAAGAATGAGACAACGGTTTCGAACAGAAGCATTTTCTACAATTTTTTCAAAGGTACATGTTCATTTGGATAGAGAATTACGATTTCGTTGCGATTGAAAAAAATCTTATTGAACCACGTAGTATCAGGCAAAGTGATGAGCACTGATCTAACTGCCGGTTATGTTAACACACTTTCAGATGGCCCGGAAGAAACTAAACTTTCTCTTCTCGTAGATCTAACCGACGGAGTTATGCTTAACAACCGCTCTAAGGTAACGCAAGCAGATGTAGCTGCTGACAATGGCGTAATTCACGTAATAGACCGAGTAATTACTCGTCCTTCTGTGGTAGATGCAGCATTAGCTAACCCAAATTTCTCAATTCTTGTAGCAGCACTTACGCGCGATGATTTGACTACTGATTTTGTAGCAACATTGAGCGCTGAAGGCCCATCCACAGTGTTTGCACCAACTAACAAAGCTTTTCAAGACTTGCTAGCAGGAAATGACGATTGGGACGAACTAGCAGACATCCCTGTTGCGGTTTTAGAAGCAGTATTGAAATACCATGTAGTTGCTGGAACAAATGTTCAGTCTACAGAAATCACCGACGGTATGATGCCTGAAACATTCGAAGGGTCAACGGTTACAATTAATAACACAAATGGAGTAGTACTAACAGATCAAAACGGTGGTACTTCTACCGTACAAATCGCCGATGTACAAACATCCAACGGGGTAATCCACGCCATTAGCGCGGTTATTCTACCAAAACTCTAATTCTAATTGTCGAATTCAAACATAGGCCACCACGAAAGGGGTGGCTTTTTTTATGGAGGAAGTTTAAATCTTAAAGCTTAACTAGGTATTCTTCTACCTCCTTAGGTACCATATACTTGATACCTCTGCCGAGTCTCAGGTAACTTCGGATCTGAGTAGATGAAATGTTGAGCATTGGACCTTTGAGTAGACGCACTTTTTGATTTTTAGCAAAGTCTCCACCCGGATTGTTTTCTCGATTATAAACAATGAGGTCGTAATCTAATAGGATTTGCTCGTGGTCTTTCCACTTGTCGAAATGCTGCAAGTTGTCAGATCCCAAGATTAGCGCAAATTCATGCTCTGGGTGTTTATTGGTCAGCTCAACCAACGTATTGTACGTGTACGATGGTCTTGGCATATCAAACTCTACGTCTGATGCTTTGAACTTGGGCTGGTCTTTTATCGCGAGCTGAACCATTTTTAAACGGTCCTTCTCGTCATATAAATCTACTGACGATTTGAGTGGATTCTGCGGTGATACCACAAACCATATCTCGTCCAGCTTAATCTGGTCGAGGATGAACTGGCTCAAAATAAGATGCCCTGTGTGGATCGGATTAAACGATCCAAAAAATAATCCAACTCTCATAATTAAAGCGTCAGGAAAAAATCGACGATGCTCTCTGCTTCAGTTAAAGTGTGGGCTAAGATATTATTAATCAATACAATATCAAATTCTTTCTCGTATTTTAATTCTTCGTTAGCCTTGCCAATTCGTTGCTGTAATTCGTGTTCAACCTCGGTTTCACGATTCTTTAATCGACTCATTAATTCGTCGACACTAGGCGGCCTTAGGAAAACCGCCATAGCTTTGTTTCCGTATATCTTTTTGATGTTTAATCCACCAACTACATCAACATCAAAGATTACCGATTTGCCTTTCGACCAGATTCGGTCTACCTCGCTTTTTAAAGTACCGTAATACAGTCCTTCATACACTTGTTCGTGCTCGAGGAATTCATCATTAGCCAATTTGGCTTTGAATTCTTCCTCGCTCAGAAAATAATAGTCTTTACCAGGAACTTCCCCGGGGCGCTGCTTGCGCGTTGTTGCTGATATAGAGAATTCCAGCTTCGGGTTTTTTTTAAGTAAGTGTTGAACTACGGTAGTTTTGCCCGAGCCGGATGGAGCAGAAAAGATGATTAGTTTAGACATTAGAGTACGTTTAGACTTTGTTCTTTTATCTTTTCTAATTCTTCTTTCATAGTAACCACAACAGCTTGCATGGGAGCATAAGATGCCTTTGAACCGAGGGTGTTTATCTCCCGACCCATTTCCTGGCAGATGAAGCCGAGTTTCTTTCCATTCACTTCCCCATCAAGGGTTTTAGAGAACAACTCACAGTGCGCTCGCAACCGGTTTTTCTCTTCGGTGATGTCCATCTTCTCCAAGTAGTAAAGCAGTTCTTGCTCGAAGCGGTTTTCATCTGCTTTGTTGTCTTTCTGATATTGAGCTAAACCGTTTTCCAGTCGCTCTTTTACCTGATCTTTACGCTCTGAGTCCAGTGTCTCCACAGCAGGTAATTGTTCTAGTATGGTGTCGTTGTGCGACTTAAGCATTTCCCGAAGGTCTTGTCCTTCGCGCAATCTAAACTCGTCTAATTTGGAAATCGCTTCGTTTACAACGTTCATCACGTCTTCCCAGTCCGAATCCGCAATGGTTGATTCGTCGTTTTTAAAAACATCGGGCATGGTAACCACCGTTTTTAAGATGTTGTCTGTGGGTAAACCTACCGAATTTGCAAAACCGGAGATTTCTTGATAGTAGTGATTGGCTAAGCTGGTGTTTAGTTTGGGGCCGTCTTGGGCATTATCTGTTCGGTCTAGCGTAAGGATGCAAAGCACCGAACCACGTACCAACTTAGCCGTAAGGTATTTGCGAAGTTCTGCTTCTTTCGCACCTAGATTTCGAGGTGCTCTTAGGTTAAGTTCGAGGAATTTACCATTCAGCGATTTAAACTCAACTTTTATCTGGTACGTGTCGGTTGTTCGCTCCGCACTTCCATACCCCGTCATTGATCGAATCATTCTTTCTTTCTGTTTGAATTTACCAGATAAACCCCTGTAAATATGATGAGGGCAAAGATAACTTTTTGAAGGGAAAGGACTTGTGTTCCGAGGCCAACGGCGATGGCAGTTGCGATTACCGGTTGCAGATAAATATAGGATCCTACTAGGTTAGGCGTTGCCTTTTGAACAGCCCATGCATTAAGTAAGTACGCAACAAATGTGGTCATGACAGCAACGTAGACAATGTCAATCCAAATCTCTTGGGGGAAAGAGCTAAACTGTGCGGACTGTAAGTCGCTAATTGCAAATGGAAGCGCGTAGATTAAACCAAACACAAATAGATGGCGGATGACAAACAACGCGGAGTAAACTTTGAGTAGCCGCTTAACGTAGACTAAATAGAATGCGAAACTTGTCGCATTAACGAGTACCATCAAGTCGCCCTTTGCATTACTTGTATTGAAATCAAAACCGGTTCCACCAATCAGGAGCAATGCACCAATTCCGGCGAGGATGATTCCGAGTGCTTGCTTCCAGCGAATGGAATCCTTCAGGACCAAAACAGAAAAGACCAGGACAAAGACTGGGGCATTGAGCATAAGGACGGATGCATTGGTGGGAGACGTAAATGCTAGCCCATTAAAGAACAAAAGCATGTTCGCAGCTACTCCAAACAGTGCGGCAATTGCCATTTGAACATAGTGCTTTTTGTCTGTGATTCGTTCTTTGGACCGACGAAATAAGCTTATCAGGTTAAAGAGCACAGCGGCCGTTGCGATCCGAATAAATACAAAGCCGGATGCGCCAAGGTACTCGGGCATCACCCCTTTAGCAATAACATAGTTTGCTCCATAGATCAGTGCTACGGTAAATAACGACAGGTGAACCTTGACCGCCTCAGACATAATGCAAAAGTCAACTAAAGCCTGCACTCAATCCTTCAACGCCGTTAACAAGAAATAATCTAAATAGTAGTGTTAATGTTCAAAAAACCCAAATAGAGAAGAATTAGTCTATATTTGGAACAAATTATTGCTTTGCGATAATTTTG
>CAJXLR010000050.1 GCA_913056425.1 uncultured Bacteroidota bacterium | reverse complement strand
TTCGTATTCCGCTCGGAACGACTTAGTTGTACTAAAGTCGATGTTCGAGTACGTGTTGTAGGTTACAGGATATGCTTGGTACAAACGAATCAAACCAAAGTCGTTGCGTGTCTCTGCATATTGTGCAATCAAACTCAATGCTGAGTTATCAGAAAGCTTCTGCTTGAATCCAAGCTCGTAGTTCGTACGAATACGTGGCTTCATATTTGCGTTTGCAATCGTTCTAGATTGTGAAGCTTCGAGGAAGTAGTATTGGTTGATTGGAGTGAATGTTGCACCGTTCGTTGGACGCTGCGCCATCACGTCGTAGTTCGCAAAGAATTGCGCTTCCGAGTTGATTGGGAAAGAGAACCATACACGTGGTAAAACATTTACCTGTGGCTCGTAATCTCTAAACGACTCTTTTACGATTTGTTGGTTCTGACCATCGATAAGTAATGGTTGAACCTGGCCCCCTGTCTCATTCGCGATCAAATCAGGAGTTGAAATCTCGATACCATTTGCATCGAACCAAGTATTGTCTCGTCTGTAACCTAAGATTTCAGATGGAGCTTCAGAGTTGTTTACGTATACCGCATAGTCTTCACCAATGTTTGCAGGGTGCTCAATGTCACGTCCTTGAAGTGAAGAAACTTCACCTGCAGTTTGAATTGGATATAACGAATAAGGATCATCTAATACAAACTGGTTTGCATCATAACGCTCGATACGGACACCTAAGCGGAAAATCAAATCTTTAAATGCGAACTTGTCTTGCAACCATGCTGCACTATAGATTGGTGCAAACGAACCTACTCTTCTGTTGTCTTGGTCGTACAAGAACTCAGCAAGACTAGGGCGCTGACGGTCTCTATTTCCGTAGTGATCATATCCATAATATGAAACATAGCTGTTACCGTTATTCCAAAGGTCTTCAGCACTAAACATCTCAATGTTGAAGTCGTCCGGAGTAAGTGAGTTAATGTCGATGTAGGTCGTTTCGGTAATTGGGTTACCGTAAACATCGGTACGACCTTCTGCAATAAGCTTGTTTCGAAGATTGCGGTCGAACGTTTTCTGCGCATCTACATCTATAAATGTATTGTAAGTAACTGTATCTAGGAATCTTCCATTCTCATCGTACTTGTGAATACCTCCAACAGTGTAGTCACCTGTTTCGAAGTTGTCAAGTTCTGAGATGTGTGAGTTAGCCAATTGTGGCATCAACGTCCAAAGACCGTTCGCGTTGAGCGAGTAACCACTGTAAAGGTTCTGCTCATACGTCATACCAAATTGTAAATCGTGCTTGTTCTTCAAGTTCAAGCTCGCCTCACCCATTGCGTAAGCACTGAATCGCTCAGCTTGGCTCTTCGAGAAACCTGATGCATTTGTTCCCGGGTTTAAGAACAGTGAGTATGTATTCTGTAGTCCAAAACCGTTAATAACACCAAGACCCTCGAATACTTGACCATCTGTAAAAATTCGACGATCAAGAGCAGCAGCGTTATCAAAGAAGTTAGTTGTATAAGCAGCTCTTTCAGGGTTCTGATCACCTGCTTGGAAAGTGATTAATGTATCTTGGTAACCCGCTAGTTCGAAGAATCCTCTTCGTGTAACTGTGTCACCATTCTGGTCGATAAATTTCTTCTCGTTGCCGTTGTAGCGATACACCGGAGCACGGTAGTGATCGAACTTACCTACATAACCGTAGTCGAAAATTCTGTCTCCGTGAATATTGTGCTGAGAGTTTGAGATAGATGTTTGATAATCTACACGTACGGTATAGAATGCATCTGTAATTAGTGATTTACTCTCGTCTTCTTTGTCATCTGCACTTGCGTTTCGCAAACGTTGCGTAAACTTCAAATATGTACGATACGTTTGGTTTGTGCTAACTGAGTTGTTCTTGTAGTTCAACAAGTACTGTGCTCTACTCCAAGAGTTCGCGTTGCTGTAGTTACCACTACCGAATAAAGTAATTGTAGAGTGTTTGTTAGGCTGATATTCCATCTTAGCCTGTAATGAACCGCTAATCCGATCTACATTACGACGTGCCTTTTCCAACACTAAATCGTCCTCAGTTAGGAAAGATGAAGCAGGTACGAAACCACTACCCTGTGGGTTAGGTGCCAATGGGTTTCTTTCCAACTCTTCCAAGGTTTCATCGTTCACAACGTAAACACCTCCGTACAACGGCGACGGATCTGCTGCATAATTGAAATCACCTGAAAGTTGGAATCCAAGAGCAACGTATTCTTTATCTCCTCCTCCTTTGTTTTTTATGATAAGTGGACCGGAAATGAATCCTTGTGCGTAATTGTAGTGGTATGGGTCAAACAGTGATGAACTAATTACCTCCAAAGACTTTCGAACATATCGAGAAGGTCCTTTCGTTGTAATGTTAATCGCACCACCGGTAAAGTCTCCGTACTGAGCAGGAACTCCGGATTGAATGATATCTACTTGACTTTGTGCACCTTGAGGTAGGTTTGATGCTCCAATTACCGGTACACCATCGATAAATACTCGCGTTGCATCGGTACGCTGACCAAGGAAACTAACTCCTCCGCTCGCAGTTGTATTTGCTGCAGAAGATGTAGCTGCCAGTGAACCCGGGCTACGAACGGCCATCTTAACCAAGTCTTTATCCGAGAAGGATTTTTGGTTTTTGTCTGGCTCTACAAGATTAGTCTTGTAACGCGTCACAGTTACCGTTTTCAATTTCTCACCACCTTTAGCTGGCATGAGCTCAACATTCACATATGAAATGTTGTTACCGGTAACCACTACGCCTGAATAAGCTCGTGTGTTATAACCTACGAACGACACCTCAACGGTGTACTCTCCCGGCTCAAGTGGCTTGATGGTATAATTACCAATATCATCAGACAAACCACCGCCCTTAACGATCCCGTCTTTCTTTACGACAACATCCGCATAATCAAGAGGTTTTTTCGTTCTTGCATCGACGATTTTACCCCGAATCTCACCAAAGTTTGACTGGCCAAAAGCCATCAAACCAGAAAAGATAAAGATGAGTGTCAGGTAGAGATTTTTCCTCATATTCAATCTGTTTATACTTTTATACAATTACTATTAGTCGGCGAAAGCTACTTAACTTTCATTTAATGTGCAAAAAAAACAATTTATCCTACATAACCACCTGAAAATTCAGGTTCTTTCGCTTGTTTTATCCAACTTAAAATCTTATCGCCAAGCACCTCAGAAATGCGTTTATATGAGGCATCGGTCCACCCTCCAACATGGGGTGTCATAATCACATTTTCTTGCAGATTTAACCACTTCACGCGAGCTCCTTCTTCAGCACTTAACATGCTTAGCTTCTCGTTCTCCAGTACGTCTATACCCAGGTGCGAAATCATACCGGTTTTTAAAGCATTTATCACATCTTCTGTATTCATGATTCCCCCTCGCGACAGATTCAAAACTACTTTCGGATGATTAAACAACTCGAACAGTGGGGCAGCAATCCAGCCTTCTGTTTCCTGTGTTAAGGGAATGTGAAATGTGATGATATCCGACTCCGTTATCAATGTATCAAAGTCTACTTCTTCAACACTATCACTGCCAAATCCCGACTTGTATTTATCATAGGCCAAAACCCTGCATCCGAAGCCTGAAAGCTTCTTTGCCACCGAAGATCCGGTATTACCATATCCGATAATTCCAACCGTTTTCTCTCCGATTTCGAAACCTCGATTTCCTTCTCGATCCCAAACACCTGAACCAATTTCTGAGTGGCCCTTATTGATGTTGCATGCCAAATTCAAAAGCATTCCAACCGTGTGTTCTCCAACAGCATCACGATTACCCTCAGGAGCATTCATGCAGACTATGTTGTTTGCTTCTGCAACGACCAAATCGATGTTGTCCATTCCAGAACCCGCACGAGCTATAAAATCCAAATGACTGTTCCGATTTAGGAATTCCGCATTCAGATTCATTTTACTCCGAATCACGAGTCCATTGCACCCCTTGACCAATTCGTCAATTTCGCTTTTATCGCAGTCAGGACGATAGTCTACATCCGCATAATCGTTGAGTTTATCCATCAAAATTGGATGGACGTCGTCAACTATGAGTACGGATATTTTTCGGGTCATAATTCAAATGTATTGATTAACAGGGCGACAAAAATGGGATTTTTACAAGTGTCCAAGATGAATTGAGAAACGGATTTTTGCTTTGTGACGTTAAAATGCTCATTATGACATTTCTTAGAACTGAAGCTTTGTTCCAATGTGGATCATTCTTGGCTCACCAAAATTACCCGGGTTAAGCATGCGCATTCTGTAAAGCATTTCAAACGTTTGGGCATTCAATTGGTTTTGCACTTGCTGTTGTCCATGTGGTGAATTCAAGTAGCCATCGTTGTCGGGTTCTCCCGTATAGGCATAAACTCCTCGAACCTGGGCCAATCCCAATAGGTTATCTATTTGCATGTACGCCGTAACCTGCTTTCCGTTTACTCGGAAACCCTTTTGTACTGTAAGGTTCGCATCATGCATCCAAGGCAAACGACTGCCAAATGGATTGCCTTTTACTTGAGCTCGCTGCACAACTCCATTGTCTCGCTGGGCTTCGGAAACAGCTCGTTGTACGGAAGTATATGGCCGTCCTGAAAGAGATTGGTAGCCAAGGCTAACCACAACACCCTGCAAGATTGGTTTTCCAAGGGCAAAAGGCCCATTGTATTCAAGCACTCGCTTGTCTTTTGAGACATAACCAAACTGATAGGTGAATGCTCCTTTCAGTGTATGTCGGGTATCAAACGATAGTGGGAAGAAGCTTCTCAAGTTTGGCTGTCCGCTCTGAATAAGGGTTGCGGCGGAATTAGCATTTGAACCTGTTCCGTCTGCAAACTGAAGCGCATAGCTCCCGTTGAACCGCAGGTGATCTGCAACATATCGATACTCTGCAACATATCGTTTGATGGTTGAGAAATCGATATTGGTATACGTGGTGTACGAATAAGGATATGCTTGCTCTACGCGGAACTGATTGAAGTCGTTCCGAATTGTCGCAAAAGATGCCCAAAGCTTCATACTGCTGTAGTTTCCAATAGCCTGCTCCATTCCTAAAACATACTCCGTTTTCACTCGGGCCTTTAACTCCGGGTTTGGTAAAACACCGTTGGTGTTGCCCTGCAAATAGAAGTAACTCGTAAACGGTAAGTACGTCTGCCCTACGGTTGGATTCTGAGCCATCTTGTCGTAACTCATAAAAAGTAACGATGTTGAATTTAGTGGGAATGAAACTGAAAGTCTTGGTAGGAATAGATTCTGTGCTTTGAAGGTTTTAAAAGCGTTCATCGATAGTTCTTGGTTCTGAGGATCGACCAGGTAAGGTTGGATTTGTCCGCTCGATGAATTATTCGCCAAAATAGACGGATCGGCAATTGAATTACCATCTGCATCAAACCAATTCCCTTCTTTTCGGTAGCCAATTACTTCGGTAGGATTGTCGCTGTTGTCTACATACACAGCATAATCGTCACCAATTCCGGCAGGGTGATTAACCGCTTGACCGTTCAATGTTTTCACCTCACCAACTTGCTTCACGGGATAAATCGAGTATGGGTCTTTTAACACCAATTGATTCGCATCATACCGCTCAAACCGCAGTCCCGCTCGAACCACCAGCTCCTTAAAAGTGAATCGGTCTTGCAACCATGCGGCTGCAGTGATTGGCGAGAACGCGTCGATGGGTCGGTTCGACTTATCCGACAAGAAGTTGTTTAAACCTTTCTTGCCACGTACGCGGTTTCCTTGATAATCGTAACCCGAGTAATTGACAAATGGATTCCCGTTGTTCAACAACTCATCCGCACTGAACATAGATAAATCAAATGTTTCCGGTGCGAGCGCGTGAATATTGATTCTTGATGTTTCATCTATCAAATTCCCGTTATCATCTCGATATCCAGAGACGATTAACTTATCGCGAAGATTCTTGTCAAATGTTTTCTGACTGGCACGATCTACATAAACATTGTAGGATACAGAATCCGTAAAACGGCCGTTTTCATCCGTATGGATGATAGGGTTGCTGCGATCCAAACCTTGCAAATGGTGATTGGCCAACAACGGCATCAATTGCCATAATCCTGCCGCATTTAGGTTGTAATAACCGCTGGCATCTTGTTGAAACGACAAACCAAACTCGACGTCGTGTTTAAGCTGTTTGTTATCAAACGGACGAATGGTCGCTTCGCTAATGGCCATGACGTTAAATCGCTCGCGGAAGCTCTTACTGTATGAACCGTAAACAGTTCCGGGTGCGTTGTAAAGTGAGTACACCTGTGGTAGGTTAAAACCATTTAGCACTCCTCCTCTTGAAACCAGCTCTTGCATTGACCTGTTGCTTCCAAGTCCGTCATAGAAAAACTGGGTAAATGATCCCAACTGTGGATTATGACTGCTTCCAGTAAATCCGATAAGCGAGTCTCTGTAACCGGCAAATTCATGAAAGTTTTTTAGTACTCGTTGATTGCCATCCGGATCCGTAAACTCAACCTGGCCCTTATCTGTGTAGCGATACGTTGGCACCTGTACGACGTTAAATTCTCCTACATGACCGTATTTGAAGAAATCACGACCGTGTCTGAAACTACCAATCTCTGATCGAGCTTGTTGGTAGGTCACATCAATTTGATACCCTAAGTCAGTTATAAAATCTTCCTCACTCCCAACTTTCTTACCTAAGTGATTAAATACTGATTTCACCTTGTGTTTGAATTGAAGTTGGCTGTTCCAGAATGCATACTCCTGATGAGGATTCTCACTACTATTCATTAACACATTATTCGCTTGTGAAATTCTTCGGTTCGAATAATCGAGGGTATTCATCCAATCAAGCGTCATTTCCGGTTTGATGTTGTACGTGAGTTTAAGCCTCAAGTTCGCATCATGTCTCCCGGCATCCGGTCTTGCCGTTCCTTGTTCTATATCTGAATCCTCGAGAAAATTAGCCGACGGGACATAACCACCGATCAACTCACTCGACGAAAGGGGGTTAGCAGCCAAATCTGCCGCCGCTTCATCTGTTAGCATATAAGGTCTCACAAACGACGGCAAGGGATCGGCTTGATATTTATATGTACCTAAGATTGAATAGCCAAAAACAGTTTTCTTTACCACTCGGTCGTTAAGTTGGTATGATTTCGTAATAGGCGCTCGGGACAAATACAGAATGCCTAGGTTGTGGTGATAGCCATTAAATGGACTCGTAGATTGCATTTGGAAATAGGTTTCCGGATCGACTAGAATTGGTTTAACCTGATATTGAACGCCACCACCCGTAAAGTTTCCATATCGCGCCGAAACACCGAAATCCAAAATCTCCGCACCGGTGAGACCAATTAAGGTCATTGGGTTGCGACCCAGACTTTCCACGGAGTTCCCAAGATACGCATTCGTTCCGCCGGGTCTGCCGTTTCCAACTTCAACGGAACCGTTGGAATTGGTACGAACGGTTGGACTGGCAAATTCCAGCACATTTATTTCCGGACTGATATTAACCACTTCAACAACTTCGACCACTGGCTTGCTGTCTGGGTTCACCGGATTCAGGATAACTGTTTTTAAGCTCGATGTCCCAAGCTTGAGATTGTTTCGAATCAGAATCGAACCTGAACCGAGTTTGATTCGCTCTACATAGAGTGGCAGCGAATCGCCGTAATACACTTCCAGATCGTAACTCCCGGGTTTAATTCCTTGTATTTCGAACTTTCCGTTATCGTCTGTAATCCCCGCATTCACAACTTGTGTTTCTTGTTTGATAAGAACTTCAGCATACATGGCGATTTCGCCATCGGAGTCATAAACTTGCCCTTGAACAACTGCGTCTTGTGCAGTTGCGAATCCAGAACTGATTGAAAAGGCGATTAGGAGTAAAATTCGTGGTACCATACTATTGTTATTGATACCCGAAGCTAGCTCTCCTACTATCCTAATCCGAGGACAAGTATAGCATGCAGAGGATTGGATTTAAGAACGGGAGGTTTTCCCCAAGAAGCGGATTTAGTAGCGAAAGAGATTGCTCTTTTCAAGCTTCACCTGTTCACCGAAGAATAGTTTCGCTGTTTTCTCAAAGGCAGGTGTTAAGTCGGAAACGTAGAAATGATCTTCTCTCCCCGGTGGCACTTCATCGTGCAATTTGAGTGAACTCGCAACCAGTTCAGGTGCATCAAAAAGTCTTACACTTCCGTTGTAGAATGCATCAATTTCGGTCCGAATAAGTGGATAATGGGTACAACCGAGAATCAATGCATCAATTTCCGGCAATTCACCTAAGTATTCATGAATTACTTTTTCAGCGATATCCCCATGAATAAATCCTTCTTCAATCATAGGCGCCAACAAAGGCGTAGCCAGTGAGAACACATCTATATCCGACCTTTTACTCCGTATTCTTGCGGAATAAACATCACTATCGATGGTCCGTTTTGTACCGATGACACCCACGCGTTTAATCGAGTCCGAATTGACAATGGTCTCGACAACAGGATCAATTACATTGGTCAGATGTACATCGAGATGATTGAGTGCTACCCCATCGAGCACCGAGGAGGCGCTATTGCAGGCGACCACAATATCTGCACACCCCTGTTCATACAAAAAGGCCGTAATGGCCTTTATGTATGATTGGATATTTTTTGATGATTTATCGCCGTACGGAAGGTGAAGTGTGTTACCAAAGTAGACGATTTGACGATTCGGATGCTGCTTTTTCACAGCAGAAGCGATGGTTAGTCCACCGATGCCCGAATCAAAGATGCCAATGGCTTTCGCCATTTACAGTTTTGTGGTTTTAAGCCTCTCCTTCACTGCGTCCATCAAGTCATGAGCAGGATCTCCAAAGATTACACCACTGCCTTCGCTGCTGTCGATTACGTAGCTGTATCCTTGTTCTTGAGCAACTGTTTTAATAAGCTCTTTAAGCTTGTCAAACAAAGGCTCGTACAATTCCTTTTGCATCTTGGCCATTTCTTGCTGACCCAAGGTTTCTGTTTGCTGGTAACTGGTTACCAAGGTTTCGTATTCTTTCTGACGAAGTTGAAGTGTGATAGAATCTGTAGCCGGTACAGCTTGCCAAAACTCCTGTTTAGCTTGCACTTCCTTCTCAATGGCCGTAAGCATCTTTTGATACTTCTTTTGTGTAGCTTCTAATTTTTTAGTGATTGAATCTACTTCCGGCACACTCTCCATCAACTCGGTTGAATTGATGTGTGCGATTTTCATTGATTTGCCTTGAGCATTTGCGGTAACTGAACCCGCAATCAAAGCAACGGTTAAAACGATTAGATTTCTGATTTTCATTTATCGATGTCTGTTTCTGATGTATTCTGTTAGTCTTGTGGTGGTAAATCGTCCGGTGGAGGATTTCCGTCATCTTTGTCTTTATCTTTCTCATCCAGCGGTGTGATACCCAGCTCTTCGAGAATGTCGTCACTCTTGTCGTAACGGGCATTTGAGAACAGCATAATCATGTCTCCACCTTTG
>CAJXLR010000049.1 GCA_913056425.1 uncultured Bacteroidota bacterium | reverse complement strand
TTTGGATTTTCCCAGGTTGGGAACTTCATTCCAATTTCTTGGACTATTGTCTTCGCTGGACAATTTATAGTTGCGTTAATAATGGCAGAATTATCAGTTAATTATCCAATTTCAGGGTATGGTTATCAGTGGTCATACAGGTTGGTTGGACCAAAATTAGGTTTTATAACTGGCTGGTTATTATTATTACAATTTCTTACTGGTTTCCCTGGAATATGCAAAGCATTGAGTTTTTTGATAAGCGATATTATTTATCAAAATTTTGCGGTAAGTGTGAGTAGCCTATTTATATCTGTTTTAATAATATGGATTATTACTTTTATTCATTTAAATGGAATAAATCTAGTTTCTAGAATAAATAATATTGGTGTTGTAACTGAATCTGCATATCAGAACCTATTTGCCAATAACTTATTCCTTCGTCCTACACGCGAGGAGATGGAAACTCAAGAGCCAGAGTGGTTGGTAATTGCTGCTCCTAGTTTTATGGCAGACGCTGCGGTAGACGGAACTCGTCAGCACAACTTTACCATCGTAAACTTTACAAAGAAGATTATCCTAATTGGTGGTAGCGGATATACTGGAGAATTGAAAAAAGGTATTTTCTCCGTATTAAATTATACCCTTCCAACAAACGAGAATGTGCTTTCTATGCACTGTTCTGCCAACATCGGTAAAGACGGAGACACTTCAATTTTCTTCGGATTGTCGGGTACTGGAAAAACAACACTATCTGCAGATTCAAATCGTCGATTGATTGGTGACGACGAGCACGGTTGGGCAGATAACTCCGTATTCAACTTTGAAGGAGGTTGCTATGCAAAATGTATCGACCTTACTGAAGAGAAAGAACCACAAATCTGGAATGCAATCAAGCGTGGCGCTTTAGTAGAGAATGTAAGATTCTTTGAAGGAACTAATCAAGTGAACTATGAGGATGTATCGGTTACTCAAAACACACGAGTTGCCTATCCGATTGATCACATAGACAACATTGCGGTACCTTCTATTGGCGGAGAGCCTAAAAACATTTTCTTCCTTACGGCAGATGCGTTTGGTGTGTTACCTCCAATTTCGAAACTAACTCCAGGTCAAGCTGGATATCACTTCATTAGCGGATATACAGCAAAGGTTGCCGGAACAGAAGCTGGAATTGTTGATCCGGTTGCTACGTTTAGTGCATGTTTTGGTGCGGCCTTCTTGCCATTGCACCCAGCGAAGTATGCTGAGATGTTAGGCTCACGTATGCGTAAAGCTAATGTGAACGTTTGGTTGGTTAACACCGGTTGGAGCGGTGGACCATTTGGTGTTGGATCTCGAATGAGCCTAAGCAACACACGTGCAATGATTACTGCAGCACTTGAAGGCGATCTTGACAACGTGAATTACGAAAATCACCCGGTATTCGGATTGGCGATGCCAACGACTTGTCCTAATGTGCCGGATGAAGTTCTTAACCCACGTAACACATGGGCCGACAAATCTGCCTACGATGAGAAAGCAAACCACTTAGCGGGATTGTTCAATAAGAATTTTGAGCAGTTTGCTGATGGTGCGAACGATGAGATTAAAGAAGCAGCTCCTAAAGCTACCTCTGCATCTTAATTGAATAAATAAAGAATTGAAAGCCCGCAGAAGTTGCGGGCTTTTTTTATGATTTATTTTTGGCTAGAACGTTGATGATAATTCGCATCTTAAACCGTGTTAAAAGCAACAAAGAGCAGAAATCTATTGGCTTTGTACCAATATCAGTAGGATTTATCGATGATGCACATGGTTTGCCTTGCATAAAATTTAAATTTGCACGCTAATTCAAAAGAATGGATAGAAACTCGATACTTGGTTATGTCCTCATATTCGTCATTTTCATGGCTTGGATCTTCTACGCAAGCAACAAGTCGGAAATGGAGCGAATGGAGCAGGAACAAGAACAAGCTCGTCTAGATTCAATTGCCGATGTTGCAAGACAAGACTCAATTGAATACGCAAAAGCGCATCCCGTGGAAACTGCTGAAGCTGAAACCACAATTGCTGCAACTGAGGTTGTTGATTCTAATACGACACAAGAGGCAGAGACGGTTACTGTACCTGATGTTCCGGAGGAATTCTTTAGCCTCAAAAACGACAAGATTAATGTAACCCTTACTTCGAAGGGAGGTTCTGTACACAGCGTTGAGCTGTTAACATACAAACGGTCAGACTCCACGGATTTGGTTTTGGTAGAACCAGGCAAAAACCGTTTTTCGTTTCAATTACCTCTTAGAACAGGGGCAATAAACTCCGAGGATCTTGATTTTACGGTTAAAACTACTACCAAGGATAGAGTAATTCTGGAGCACAAATTCGCAGGTGGCGGTTCGATAGAGCAGGATTATCACGTAGGAGAAGGTTATATCCTTGACTACGATATCCGATTTATAGACCTCGAAGAGAAACTTGCTCGCAAGGCCAACACATTGCCTCTGCAATGGTCCATGGAACTTGTTCAGCAAGAGCGCACGCTGGATAATGAGCGTGGTGCGTCGACGCTATATTACAAGTACGCAACAGAAAAAGGCGTGGAAAGCTTGTCAGCCAGGTCAAACGACGATGACGAGTTACAAGCCGGTGTACAATGGATAAGCTTCAAGCAACAGTTCTTCATGTCCACATTAATCTTCCCAGAAGGTTTGGAAGAGTCGGGAACTGCAGTTTCTGTTGTGAAGGACGAAGAAGAAACAAACATTGCTTATATGACTGGCGAGTTTGATATTCCATACAGCTTTGCTTCGGTAGACGAGCATTCAATGCAGTTCTATTATGGTCCAAACCATTACCAAACTTTGAAGAAGTTGAAGCTAGGAATGCAACGAACCATAGAATTAGGTGGGTGGCCAATTAACCTGGTTAATAAATATGTCGTGATTCCAATTTTCAATTGGTTGAGTAAGTACATATCAAGTTACGGAGTAATTATTCTGTTGCTTACACTGTTCATCAAGCTTGTGTTAATCTTCCCGATGTACAAGAGTTACCTGTCAACCGCCAAGATGAGAATCTTGAAGCCCGAGATTGATAAAATCAAAGAGAAGGCAGGCGGAGATATGGCTAAGATGCAGCAAGAGCAAATGAAGCTCTACAAAAAGGTTGGAGTGAGTCCGTTGGGAGGTTGTCTCCCTCAGTTGGTTCAGTTCCCAATTCTGATTGCCTTGTTCAGATTCTTCCCAAGTAGTATAGAATTGCGTCAAAAAGCATTGTGGTGGGCGTCTGATTTGAGTACATATGACGATCCAATCAAGTTTGGTTTTGATGTTCCATTGATTGGTGACCACTTGAGTTTGTTTACATTACTCATGGCTGCTTCTTCGATGCTTTACACAATCTACAACCAGCAGGCAACAGGCGGGGTGAACAATCAAATGAAGTTCATCATGTACTTGATGCCAATCATGCTGTTGTTCTGGTTTAATAGCTATGCAGCAGGTTTGAGTTATTACTACTTCCTAGCAAACATAATAACGTTTGGTCAGAACTTCATTTTTAGTAAGTTCATTGTTGATGAAGACAAGATTAAACGCCAGATGGAAGCTAATAAGAATAAAAAAGTAAAGGTTAAGAAGTCACGCCTTCAAAAGAAATTGGAAGAGGCGGCGAAAAAGCGAGGGGTAGACCCAAAGCAGTTTAACCGATAATCGAAACGATTTAAGGATGAAGGCGGCCGCGGTTCCAGTGGTCGCCTTTTTTTGTGAAACAAATTCTGTCGTGAAGTCTACTAGGTCTTCCTTGCCAGAATTCGAAATGACTCGGGGCTACTCTGTAGCCACCCCAGTGGTCGGGACGCTTAACCGGTATGTTTCTGTGCTTTTCTAACAACTCGTTTACAAGTGCTTCTAATTCACCTCTTGTCGTCAGTTCTGAGCTTTGTTGTGATGCAATCGCGCCTATTTGACTCTCATAGGGCCTTGACGCGAAGTATTCATCAGACTGTTTAGCGCTAACTTTTTGTGCAGTACCCGTAACTCTGACCTGACGCTGATGATTTTGCCAAAAGAACAAAAGTGAAACGTTGGGATTGAGCGCGATTTGCTCACCCTTGTGACTTGTGTAATTGGTGTAGAAAACAAACTCTTGTTCAAAGACTTCTTTGAGTAATACGATTCGCGAATCCGGTTGATTATTAACCGAAGTACTCACCACCATGATGTTCGCTTCGATTTCTTCTTTCGAGGCTTCGGTGTACCATCTTTTAAAGAGTTCAAAAGGGTCATTTCCGGCTTCCTCTTCGGTTAGATGGAATCGGTCATAATCTATTCGTTTGTCACGTAAATCCATTTATCGACGACCAAAGTTTGGCATACCCGGCATTCTTCTTCCGGGTTTCATTTTATTCATCTGCTTCATCATTTTTCTCATGTCTTCAAACTGTTTCATGAGCTTATTCACTTCAGTAATTGATGTGCCACTACCTTTTGCAATACGCTTACGTCTAGATCCATCAATGATGTCTGGCTTTTCTCGTTCTTCAATAGTCATAGATCGAATGATTGCTTCAACGCCTTTGAATGCATCATCTGAAATGTCAATATCTTTTATCGCCTTGCCCATGCCTGGAATCATACTCATCAAGTCTTTGATGTTACCCATCTTCTTGATTTGATCGAGCTGTTTTAGGAAGTCGTCAAAATTGAATTGATTCTTACGAATCTTGCGGTTAATCCGCTCGGCTTCTTCTTTGTCGTACGTTTCTTGTGCTTTCTCTACCAGGGACACAATGTCACCCATGCCAAGAATTCGATTGGCCATACGATCTGGGTGGAAAACAGAGAGCGCATCCATTTTTTCACCATTACTCACAAACTTGATAGGTTTGTTTACAACGGTTTTTATAGAAAGGGCAGCACCACCACGGGTATCACCATCCAGCTTGGTTAATACAACGCCATCGAAGTCCAGTACATCGTTGAACGCTTTTGCAGTGTTCACAGCATCTTGTCCAGTCATCGAGTCGACAACGAAGAGTATTTCATTTGGTGAGACGGCTTTCTTAATGTTGCCAATCTCCTCCATCATTTCTTGATCAACACTCAAACGACCCGCCGTATCTATGATTACCACATTGTTTTGATGCGTCTTGGCGTGCTTAATTGCATTCTTTGCAATATCAACAGGATTCTTGTTGCCTTCTTCGGTGTAGACATCAACCCCAACCTGCTCGGCCAACACCTTCAATTGGTCAATTGCCGCCGGTCGATAAACATCACCTGCCACAAGTAGCGGGTTGCGACCTTTACTTTTGATGTATTTAGAGAATTTTCCAGAGAAAGTTGTTTTACCAGAACCTTGTAAACCAGCGATCAGAACTACTGCAGGTGATCCAGAGATATCAATATCAGCAGTTTCGCCACCTAAAAGGTTGGTCAGTTCGTCGTTAACGATTTTGGTCATTAACTGACCAGGTGAAACGCTCGTAAGAACGTTTTGTCCCAACGCCTCATCTTTTACCTTGTTGGTGAAGTCTTTGGCAATCTTATAGTTTACGTCAGCATCTACTAACGCACGACGGATTTCCTTAACAGTTTCCGCGACGTTAATCTCAGAGATTGTTCCTTGTCCCTTTAGCGTTTTGAACGCCTTCTCCAGCTTACTCGATAAATTCTCAAACATGCTCTAAAAATGAAGGCACAAAGGTAATAAAAGTGTGGGTTTGTGAGACCTCCGAGGCAGAGAACAACTATGGGAATTTAATATCACCCCTAGAGTGTTAGTTTGAGTTCGAGAAGCAGTTCGAGAATGAATTAACGAATGCGGAAGGAGGTTGATATGGAAAGTTGTCAGTGAGATGTTTAACTTTCGATGGGGAGGGGCAATACCATACCCTCACCAAAATCAACATCAAATCAAATTTTAGTTGAATACACTCTCCAAACGCATATGCTCGGAATTGATTTTGCTGCCTCAATAAACCCGCACCGCATTCAAATACTTTCGACAGTGATAAAAGCAAAAAAAAAGTCGCCCGAAGGCGACTTCCAACACAATAACAACGTTATCGCATTAGCCTAACCATTCCCTTCTTGTCATATATCTCCCGATCTAGCCCGGTAACACGTATGTGATACATGTAGGCTTCGGATTCACAAGGTTTGTTTCTGTATGTACCATCCCAACCCTCTTCGATGTTGTTGGTTTGGAATAACTCTTCACCCCATCGGTTGAAGATTTTCATTTCATATTCACGATATGTTCCATCATTTACCAAGTACACGAATTGTGGAGTCGGTCTGAAGATTGGATTGTGACCATCGTCATTTGGACTAAATGCGTTTGGAATCCATACAATTGATTCCCCGGCAAGTTTAATCTCATTTGAAACACTAGTAACTGTGCTATCATGTGTGCTGGCTACAATCCTGAAAATGTAGTATTCATTCACTTCGTCATGGAATTCTTTATCGATGTAAGCGGTTTGGCTTCCGTTTACCGTAGCAATGGTTTGGAATTCACCGTTTACTAGTAATTGAATTGAATATCGAGCAACACCTTCGTCCCACTCCTCGTATGCAGTCCAACTCAAATGACTCATGTTGTTTGAGTAAAACCCTTCAAGAACCATAGGCTTTCCATGATATCCAGTAGGTCCTTCAACATGACAGTGATCTGCAGTTCTTACTTCGTAAATGAAGTTTTCACTCGCAACATTTACCATATCGTCGATATACTCAGTTTGGTCTAGCTCGTTACTTTCAAGAAGATCCATTGTGATTGGATCATACTTCGAGATAACGTAGTGATTTGTATGTTCAAACTGTGCTGGATTCCATTCTACTTTAACGTACTCGTTATTCTCTACCGTTGCAGTAACCACATCCAGCGGTAATCGATCAGTTACATAGAAAGGTTTGTCAGAAGCAAAGTTTGAATGTGAAGTATGGCTCTTATTCGACGTGCGTATGCGGTACGTGTACGTTTGTTCGCACAGTAACTTGTCTGTGTACGTTGTAATGTCTCCATTTACAGTTGCTATTTTTTCAAATATTTTCCCATCGCTGCTTCGCAGTACATCGTATTCTGAAATCGTACTCCAACCTCCGTAAGGTGTCCAATCCAATTGAAGCGCAAAGGTGTCTTTAACAGTTACAGTTAATACGATAGGACAGTGCGGGTCTGCCAAGTTCCCTTCCTCACCACAAAGGCTGGTATGCATCAATGTGTAACAAGACTTGCCAGCTGATGAGTAGTGCCCCAGATTGGCGTTTGTCTGAGCATTTGGTTCTCCTTGATAAAGTGCAGTATTGGTGTTGTTGTCGATTAGAGATGTGTGATTCACATATCCTGGATCAATCGAGGTCCAATAAACTTCAACTTCATTTTGATTGTTTACAGTAACGTGAGTAATCTCTGCGTTTGGGATATCTGCAGGCCCTTTGAGTTCGACAATTGATGAAAACTCATCTTTGCAACCCACGATATCTTCAGCAATCACGCTTACATCTTTGTCTCCACTTGATTTGAATGTCATGGTGAACTCCGGACTATATACGGTGTCAATTACATCCGCGTCCTCAATCCACACATAATGTTTTATCGGTGCGTACGCTTCTACGTTCACTTTTACGTTGATGTCTTGTTTAATACATGGTCGATTTTGAACTTCGAATGAAACTTTTGGAACACCGTTCACGGTTACAGGGATATTTGCTGTATCTGCACAGAGATTGGTGTTGGTTACTTCGAGTTGAACCAAGTGAATACCCGGGTTGGAAATTGAAGGGTCGAAACCGACTTGGGTAGATAATTCTACCGAGTCTAAAAGCCAACGACGTGTTGAGATGTTTTGGCTCTGGTCTGTTAATGCGACTTGAACAGGAGAGCAACCTTCAATTTCCGTTTCCGATGGTATTGCAACTGGCGACCGCAGAACAGTCACCGTATCTTTACTTTCTGCTACAGCAGCGCATCCTAAGCTATCCACGATATAAAGTGTGGGTAGGAAGCTTTGCTCCATTGCAGTAGTTTTAACCTTGTATGTATGGGTTGTGAACGACGTTGAATCAAGAGGACTTGCGTCGTCGAAGTTTAAAAAGAAATTTGCTACTGAGTGACTCTCATTTACAAATTCTACTTCTAATGGCTCACAACCTTTATAATTCTTTAAACTAAACTCAGGTACCGGTCCAAATACTTTAACAATTCCTGGTTTAACAATTACATCTTCGCAACCGAGGTAACTTTTGGAAGTGAGCGTTACATCAAACCCTTGGTCATATCCTGAATTGCGGTAGTAAATGTTTGCTACATGTTTGTCGGTGGTCTTTAACATTGTTCCTTCACCGAAATCCCAGATAAACGTGTCCGCTCCAACACTTAATGTATTGAACTGCGCATATGCAGGCGCACAGAATAAGTGTGTGTCTGCTACTTGGAAGTCGCTCGTCACAACAATGGATTGTACTGTTTTTGAAGCCGTATCGAAGCATTCATTGTTCTTCGAAGCAACAAGCTTTATGGTGTACAAATCTTGATCTTTTGGTGTGAACCACACTGGGCTCGAGTTCGTTTCAATGTCGTAATCACTATTTGATTCTATAATCCATTCGTATTTGTCCGGTCGCAATTGTGACTGATTAAGTAAAGCCTGTTTGCTGTTCGCACACAATGAATCTCTTTCTGTGCTAAATTTTGCAATAACCCCGGCAGTAATCAATCCGCTTTTAGCGGTATACTGACATCCCATGGAATTCGTAACACGCACGTACACGCGATACGACCCTCGTCGAGCAAATGTGAATTCTGGAATTTTATCTCCTTTTCCAAGTAGTGTTACGCCTTGAGTTGTTGATGCGTACCACTCATATTCTAAGCTGTCTGAGTTGCTGCCATAATGTAGGTTCTCACTCACGTTGAAACTTGGTTTTACCGTAAGTGGTAAACATCCGTCATTTACATCAAGTGAAATAGAACCATGTATTGTGTTAACATGAATTGATGCTGGCTTGGTAATGGTGTCAAAACAGCCATTCGCAATTTTGTGGCTGTAACGAACGCCATATTCACCGGGTAGGTTGAGTTTTCGCTTTCGGATACTGTCGGTATCATCCCCTAGGTTAATAACGGTCTTGCCATCTTCATGGATTAACTGATAGCTGAATTTAAATGGAGCAAAACGCGGTGTTGTTGTTGCTTTTAATTCAACAGTTTCATCTTTACACAACACATCATTGCCAATTTCAAAAGACTTCTTTGGCTCTACGATGTGTATGTAGCTCTTTCGCTCAAGTGAGTCAATACAGCCAATAAGGTTTCCTGCATATAGCTTAACATCGTAAAGGCCTGGTTTTGAGAAGCTTTGTTTAATTGATCTTCCCTTTCCCTTGTTGTATATCGATGTACCATCAAGATCATACACTACCCAGTAAAACGAGTCAGATGATATGTAAGAGCTTGCAGGTGTAACACTGTTCAGTGTGATTAACTGGTTAACACAACCTATGCGCTCAGCGCTGGTCATCGCTGGCCGAATAGAATCAATTCTGATGTAGTTGCGGTATT
>CAJXLR010000048.1 GCA_913056425.1 uncultured Bacteroidota bacterium | reverse complement strand
CCAATCCAGATTGCAGCGTTATTTGTTGTATATTAGTCTATACCAAAACGAGGTTATGAGAAAACTCTTTACGCTAGCCATTTTAGTTGGTTTTTATACTGCATCTACGGCGCAATCCATATCATTTGAGGTTACAAATTCCATTAAGGTTTTCGATTCGAATAATGTGGAGCAAACCCTTGCCACCATTGGTGGGATGAACCAACCCCAGTTTTACAACCTCGATATCGATAATGATGGTACGCTAGACCTTTTTGTTTTTGATCGCAATGGAGCAAAGGTTATCTCGTTGATTCACGATGGACAGGGGAATTATACCTACGAGCCTAAGTATGACCATATTTATCCTGGAAGATTCACGACTTGGGTAGTGTTTAAGGATTACAACAACGACAGTAAGCCGGATTTGTGGTTTTACAGCGAAGATGAAGATGCGATAAGCTTGTATCGCAACGTAACCGGTGCTGGTGATAAGCATGCAATATTTGAGTTGGCGGATGCAGATTTACGTGCGTACAACTTTGGAGATGCTCCATTGGATACAAACGATTTGTACTGTGACCGAACCAACATTCCGGCGATTGAAGATCTTGACGGAGACGGAGATATAGACTTTTTAACCTTGCAGTCTTTGGGGTACGGAATTACATTGTTTCTCAACAATACCGCAGAAAATGGGAAACCATTGGATCCTCCGAGTTTCGAAATTGCCGACCAGTGCTGGGGTGATTTTATCGAATACGACGGTAGCAATAAAATCGACTTTAAACGTGACGAGTGGTGTTTTCACAAGTTTTACCGCTACAAAAAGAAGCACGCCGGAGGGTCGTCTCTGTTGCTTTTAGACATGGACGCAGATGATGACATGGACTTACTCATGGGGAATGCCGGACTCGACAATTTGTTGCTCTTGTATAACGGTAAATCGGATTTTAATAAAAAAGCTGATTCGATGATTTCATCAGATTCTATGTTCCCGTCTGTAGCACAACGAGCTGTCCTTCACGCATTCCCTGCGCCATACTATCAGGATATTGATGGGGATGGGATAAAAGATTTGCTCGTATCGGTAAATATGTTTGATAAGAACAGTTATACCTATCGCGAAGCCAATAGTATCAAATATTACAAGAATAAGGGCAAGAACAACCAACCAGTGTTCGAGCTTATGGATACCATGTTTATTGATCGTCTAATGATTGATCACGGTGGACATACAGCCCCATTGCTTTATGACATGGACAAAGACGGAGACTTAGATATGATTCTTGCTACAAATGGTGATTGGGGAATTACCGGAGAGCGTTCTGACTACTTGGTTTATTACGAGAATATTGGAACGAAGACGTCTCCGGAATATAAATTGGTGAAAGAGGATTATTTAGGGTTGTTAAAAGACAGTATTCAAACACTCTCACCCTGCTTAGGAGATCTTAATCGTGATGGTTGGCCAGAATTATTAGTTGGAAGACGTGACGGAAGTCTTAGTTTGTATAACATCGTTGGTACCGGTGCTACGGCGAGTGCAACGAAGGTTTCGGACAATACGTACGGAATAAACGTTAACCTGAGGTCCGCTCCGTTTTTGGGTGATGTAGATGGTGATGGTTATATCGACTTGCTTGTGGGTTCAAATGAGGGGTACACCAAATATTATCGAAACACGTCAAAGACCGATATCCCTGCATTCTCGCTCATCAAAGATACGTTTGGAGGGGTGATGCCCGGTTTCTTCCGTTTGGAAACGCAATACGATCCAGATAAGAATATCTTTTATGATTCATTGGTTTTTAGAAATATTAATGAATCTAGTCCTGCGCTGGCAGATTTAGATGGTAACGGAGATCCGGAGTTTATCTTAGGTGATGAACGAGGTCAGATTACGATTTATCGAAACATCAGAACTACTGGATTTGATTCATTTCAAAAAGTAGATGAGGCGCCGTTTTACTTTGAATTGAGTCAGGATTGTAGAGATTACAATTTTGGCGCAAATAGCAAGCCTGTATTTGGAGATTTAGACGGTGATGGTGAGTTGGACATGGTAGTTGGAAACGAACGTGGTGGCGTAATGTTTGCACTGGCGGGTAAGTCGTGCAACTTGAGTTCTCGCAGTGTAAATCGGGCACAATCTGTTCGCGTATACCCAAACCCGGCCGGAGAGTCTATTCAATTTAGCAATATCCAAGGTGATCATCAGTACGTCGTAATCTACGACTTGTTGGGGCAGGTTGTGAAGAGCGCTGAGATCACAGCGGGAGACCAGGTAAATATTGAAGACATGATAAGCGGTATCTATTTGGTTTCTATTGAATCAGACGGCTTGATTTACCAAGGAAAGTTTGTTAAGAAATAATCTGACTTCGTTCGGGAAAAAACGGATTTTTGTCTTCGATGGACAGACAAAGTAAAACAGACGCTCCGGTAATCATTCTTGGCGCCGGTCCGGCTGGAACTACACTGTCTATGGGTCTTAGTGCGAAAAAGATTCATCACATCCTAATTGATCAATCAGAATTTCCCAGAGATAAAATTTGTGGTGATGCGCTAAGCGGCAAGGTTGTATACGCCTTAAATCGAGTGAAACCTGGAGTTGTAGATCGAATCGCCGAGGACAATGAAAGATTCTTGCCCAGTTGGGGGATCTCATTTGTTGCGCCAAATAAGAGACGTCTTGACATTCCATTTACTACCGACAAACTCAAGCATAAACAAGCACCGGGATTTATCGCAACACGAACGCATTTCGATTCCTTAATGGTTGAAGAAACTAAGTCTGATTACTGTTCGCAGTATTTTGGTGTGAAGGTTACAAATACAGCCATCATGAAAGACGGCGTACTCGTTGAAACGTCTGCCGGAAAGCACACCGGTGAGATTATTGTCGATTGTCGAGGAATGCAATCAAGCTTGGCTCGGGATTACGGCATTGAGATGGATCGAGATCACTACTGTGCCGGATTGAGGCAGTATTTTGAGAATGTTGATGGAATGAGCGACGAAGGATACATAGAGCTTCACTTCATCAACGATGTGTTGCCCGGGTATTTTTGGATTTTTCCCATGACGGGCAACCGAGTAAATGTTGGACTCGGGATGTTGAGTTCCAGCGTATCCAAGAAGAAAGTGAACCTCAAGGAAGAGTTTAATCGCATTGTTAAAGAACACCCTGTGATCTCAAAACGATTTAAGCATGCCAAAGCTCTCGAGACGGTAAAAGGGTGGGGGCTACCACTTGGATCCATCAAACGAGAAATAAGTGGGCATAGGGTAATGTTTTGCGGTGATGCTGCATCATTAATCGATCCATTCACTGGAGAAGGTATCGGCAATGCGATGATTAGCGCAAAATATGCAGCGGACGTGATTGAAGAAGCCATTGCACATCACGACTACAGTCATGACGTCCTAAAAGTGTACGACAATCACGTTTATAATCACCTTTGGCCTGAACTAAAAATGAGCCATCAGCTGCAGAAAATGGTAAGGTTTCCTTGGCTGTTCAACTTTGTGGCTAACAAGGGGCATAAGAGCAACGAGTTCAAGACGTTGCTCACGGCAATGTTTGAAAACGTAGATTTACGGAAGAAATTCAGAAATCCGAGGTTTTATCTTCGGTTGCTGTTAAACAAATAGTTATGCCAAACGAATTAAATCAGGTTCCATTTTTTGTAGATTTGGCCTTCTTAGCAGTGTTCTTCACCGCATTAGCACTGTTTTACCGTGCAATAAATCGGAATCGAGGGGCTTATCTTGGTTTTAGCTTTAGCCTTGATTCAAGCTCTGGCAAGTCAGCAAGGCTTCTTTCTAAAGAACAACACGATGCCTCCACGAATGCTCTTTTTGATTCTACCGTCCATCATTTTGATCGTGTACACGTTCTTCAGTAACCGAGGTAAGAAATTCATTAATGAGTTGAATCATAAGTACTTAACAAAACTACACGTCGTGCGGGTAGGGGTAGAAGTTGTGTTGTTTTGGCTGTTTATCAAGCGCGTTGTTCCTGAGTCGATGACTTTTGAAGGGAGAAACTTCGACATTATCAGTGGAATTACTGCGCCGTTTGTTGCATACTTCGGGTACACAAAAAAACAACTAGCCCGAAAATGGGTCGTTTTGTGGAACCTATAATGTCTCTTGCTGGTGTTGCACGTTGTGGTGACAGGTATTTTATTTTTTCCTGGCCCAATTCAAGTCTGGTCGGCCAACCAGCCCAACATTGCTGTTCTATATTTTCCGTATGTGTGGCTACCGGGTATTATTGTGCCTATTATGGTGTTCGCTCATTTGGTCGTTTTGTTTCAGCCGAAATAAACAAGTTAAAACATATTTTAATTTGAGTTGTAACGTAGTTTAACAAATAATAATTAGAGTTGAACAAAGTAGCGACAAAGTTTACGATTAAAGATCTTGAGAATCTTTCGGGGATTAAAGCGCACACCATTCGTATTTGGGAGAAGCGTTACAGCATCCTCGAACCTGATCGGACCGATTCAAACATTCGGTTTTACGATACGATAAATCTCAAGAAGTTATTGAATGTTACCCAGCTATACAATGCGGGATACAAAATCAGTAAGATTGCTAAACTCCCGGAGGACGAGTTAGCGGAAGAAGTTAAAGACGTTGTGACACGCTCGGGTCAAGACAGTGCTTACATGGATCATCTTATTCTATCGATGTTTCAGTTTGATCAAGCCCTATTCGAACAAACGTTTAATCGTTTGGTTGCGGAGTATTCGTTTCGCCATGTCTTTCTTGAAGTTTTTGTTCCGCTCTTGCATAAAATTGGCTTGCAGTGGCAATCTAATTCGATTACACCGGTTCATGAACACTTCATTACCAACCTGATAAAACAGAAGCTACACTTAAGTATCGAACGCGTTCAACAGTCTGTAAGCGCTGAGGACGAGACGACTTATGTTTTGTTTCTTCCGGATAATGAAATACATGAATTGGGTTTGTTGTATCTGCATTATGAAATGTTATTGAAAGGCCGCCATTCGATTTATCTTGGTCAGTCTGTTCCACTTGAAAACCTTACTTCAATTCAGGCAATTTTTCCTAAAGTTCAATTCATTGGCTACTTTACTGTAATGCCTCCGATAGATAATATCGATGGGTATCTAGCCCGATTCAATCGCGAGTTATTGGAAGAGAGAAATGATAGTTTGTGGATTACTGGAACCAATGCTCAAGCGGCTACCGTGAAGAATGAAAAAATAAAAGTGTTTAACAATTTGTCAGAAATAATAAACAATTTGCCTAGCTAGCTTGCTTTAGTGTTTAACTATAACGTGATTTGTTTAAACAAAAATGAATAGAGTTGCAATAATTGGTTCCGGATTCAGCGCATTAAGCGCCGCGAGTTACTTGTCTCGTTCCGGATTTGAAGTGGACGTTTATGAGAAAAACTCGTCTTTAGGTGGACGAGCTCGTGTGTTCCATGAGCAAGGATATTCATTTGATATGGGTCCAAGTTGGTATTGGATGCCAGATATTTTCGAGAAGTTCTTCGACGATTTTGAAAAAAAACCTTCTGATTACTACAATCTAACACGCCTAAGCCCGGCGTATCAAGTTTTCTTTGAGGGAGAGGATAAAGTTGAGATTCCATCATCGATTGACGAGATATACACGCTATTTGATTCAATTGAGCCAGGTGCGGGTAATCAATTGCGAAAATTCATCAATAGCGCAGAGTTTAACTACAAAGCTGCCATGGATGAAATCGTTTATAAACCAGGTAAATCCGTTTTGGAACTGGTTACACCTGAAACCGTTAGTCGAGTAAATCAATTCTTTACATCTATTCGATCAACCATTAGAAAGCGTTTCACCAACCCACAACTAATTAAAATCTTGGAGTTTCCGGTGCTCTTTCTAGGTGCTAAACCAGAAGATACACCGGCGTTCTATAACTTTATGAACTACGCCGACCTCGTATTGGGTACATGGTATCCGATGGGTGGAATGTATAAGATTGTTGAAGGAATGACCGAGTTGGCCAGATCGTTGGGAACTAAATTCCACACTTCTTCTTCGGTCGACGAGATTGTCGTGCAAGACGGGGAGGCAAAAGGTCTGATCGTCAACGGTGAGTTTAAAGAAGCGGATTTTGTGCTTAGTGGTGCAGACTATCATCACACAGAAACGCTACTCAGCACCACAGACCGACAGTATTCCGAGAAGTATTGGAGCAAAAGAACTTTCGCTCCATCTGCTCTAATCTTCTATGTTGGAGTGAAAAAGAAATTAAAAAACCTGTTACATCATAACCTCTTCTTTGATGAAGAATTCGATGAACACGCTGTAGAGATATACGATGAACCAAAATGGCCCAATAAGCCCCTGTTCTATGTTTGCGCACCGAGTGTAACAGATTCGTCTGTAGCTCCGGAGGGACACGAAAATTTGTTTTTCTTGGTTCCATTAGCACCCGGCTTGGAAGATTCTGAAGAAGAACGTGAGAAGTATTTTGATAAGGTGATGGAGCGTTTAGAGCGACGAACCGGAAATCAAATACGAGAAGCGATAGACTATAAACGGTCGTTTTGTGTATCCGACTTCAAGTCTAAATACAACTCTTATAAGGGGAATGCTTATGGTATGGCAAATACTTTGAGACAAACTGCGTTTTTACGACCTAAAATTCAAAGCAGTAAAGTTTCTAACCTGTTCTTTACCGGACAGTTAACTGTTCCCGGACCAGGTGTACCACCAGCACTTATATCCGGCAAAATATCCTCACAGCTAATCATTAACGAAAAACTTAAACACTTATCCCATGCAGATATTTAATCAACTTGCAGCAAAGTGTAGTGCGTCTGTAACAGAAGCATATAGCACATCGTTCTATTCTTCTGTCAGTATGTTGGATCCAAGCATCCAGCCAGCAATCCACAATATATACGGATTTGTGCGATTTGCGGATGAAATAGTTGATACGTTCCATAATCAGAATCAACAAGACCTCTTTAAACGATTTGAAGATGACTTGAATGATGCGCTAGAGCGTCGGTTCAGTATGAACCCTATTCTTCATTCTTTTCAAATCACAGTTTTTGAGTACAATATCGATCAAGAATTAATTGACGCTTTTATGTATAGCATGCGCCTCGATTTATCGAAGAAAGAGTATACGTCAGAGGAAGACTATAAAAAGTACATCTACGGTTCTGCAGATGTTGTAGGCTTAATGTGTTTGAAGGTTTTTGTTGATGGGGATGAAGCTCAATATCAAAAGTTAAAA
The DNA here is from genome assembly GCA_913056425.1 of uncultured Bacteroidota bacterium. Lineage (GTDB taxonomy): Bacteria > Bacteroidota > Bacteroidia > NS11-12g > UBA9320 > UBA987. The sequence continues at coordinate 2,352 of CAJXLR010000048.1, read as the reverse complement.
CATTCAGCCATGAGGCTCGGATCTGCATTCCAAAAGGTTAATTTCTTAAGGGATATAAAGAACGATATTGAAGTTTTAGAACGTAGTTATTTCCCGAATGTCGATTTTGAAAATCTAACTCCGGAGGCAAAAGACGCAATTGTGAAAGAGATTGAAGAGGATTTCGAGGAGGCCTACAAAGGGATAATCCAACTGCCGTCTACTGCGCGTTTTGGCGTTTATACTGCGTTTAAATACTATTCTCAGTTGTTGCGCAAACTAAAGCGTACACCGAGCTCACACATATTAGAAACCCGAATTCGAGTTCAAGATCATGTAAAATGGGCTCTACTTGTTAAGTCATACGTTAATGTAAAACTGAACCTACTATGAAATATGCACTATCGTTTATGGGTGCTTTTTTCGTATCGATGATTCTTTTGTCTTTTTCTGTGGAAGAAAAGCACATTCGCACGGTATATCATGAAGCTATAGAGGATGAGTGTCAACTTCAAACTCTTGCTGTCAGCAAGAGCTATGGAAACAGTGACTTAACAAAAGCATATCAAGGATTTGCATTGAGTACGTCTGCAGATTTTGCATTTCTACCAACCACAAAGTGGACTCGCTTTAGCCGAGGTCGAGATATGGTAGAAGCTGCCATCAAATCAAGTCCAAACAACCCCGAGATACGATACATCCGGATTATGATCCAAACATATGCTCCGGCAATTGTGGACTATCGCGACAATATCAACGAGGATTTAAGTGTATTCGAGAAGAATATCGGTTCTTACAACGTAGATGCAGTTTGGAAATCTAAATTTGTAAAGAATATGCTCACCGGTCCTCACGTTAGTGAAGCCCAAAAGAAGAAAATAAACTCTATCAAGCTTTAACAATCATGGCTGTATTGGTGTTCATACTTACTTTTTTCTTTATGGAAGGCGTTGCCTGGTTCACCCACAAGTACGTTATGCATGGCTTGTTATGGAACTTACACGAAGATCACCATACCCATACAAACCCTGGCTTCTTCGAGAGGAACGATGCTTTCTTTCTGATTTTCGCGGTGCCGGGCATTTTATGTACTGTTTTGGGTAGTAGCCTAGGCTTCCCGGCTCTATTCGCAATTGGACTTGGAATCACGGCATATGGGTTCTGCTACTTTTTAGTCCATGATGTCTTCATTCATCAACGATTCAAATGGCTGCGTAAAACAGATAATGTTTACTTCAGAGCCATTCGAAGAGCGCACAAGAAACATCACAAACACTTGAGCAAAGAAGACGGAGAGTGCTTTGGTATGTTGTTGGTGCCTTACAAATACTTGAAAGCCGAAATCGAGGCGAGTAGAAAGTAATACGCAGAATATATAGAGTTGGGTTTATTGGCGTAATCGAAGAACAGCGAAATACTTGCGCCGGGAGATTGAGTTGGCGTCATGTTTGATGTTGTATCTTTCAAGTGGGGAGGGGTTGTCGTATTCCCTCGGCAATTCACATCAACAATCTAAACAAGCAAAGCAAGAACCACCGAGCGCAGGGATTTTAAATAGTCTCTACCATCAAGCGGTCACACACCTTCTTGCTCAAATTGATGTTTTTCTTTCGTCCATAGGACACCGTCATGCTGGCATCAAAGCTCTGTTGACCCATAATCTTTATCTGCGTACCAAGACTAATGCTCAGTTCATTGAGGTAAAGAAGAAAGTCGTCGGTTGCATGATTTAGTGCCTTTACTTCAACCATAGAGCCGCTGGTAAATTCGCTCAACGGTACATAATCGTCATGCTCAATAACTCCCTCTTTGTCCGGAATAGGAGAGCCATGCGGGTCGTGGGATGGATTACCTAATACCTCATCCATTCGTTCAAAAAAACGATCTGACTTTACGTGTTCTATCTGTTCTGCGATATCGTGGACTTCTTCCCAACCTAACCCCATTTTTTCAACTAGATACATTTCTGTAAGACGGTGTTTTCGTATGATTAAACCAGCTTTTCGCACACCGGTTTCAGTCATGCGAATCGGTTTATATTTCTCATACCTAATCCACCCTTCATCTGCCAATTTTTTAATCATATGGTTGGCCGAGGGCATACGAACATCTAGGTGTTCTGCTATGTCTTTTACAGAAATGTCCGGGCTCTTTCTCCCTAGAAAATACAGGGCTTTTAGGTAGTTTTCTTTTTTTTTGTTATTTTTCTAATGAAAATAGAATCGCAGAAACAAAAGAGTATCCTTCTTGGGTGTCCTCATATCCCTAGTCTTTCCTTCACTTTGAATCCATTTTTTATTTCTTTTCCAGAGACCTTTATTTAAGAATTTCCCTAGTTTTGCATGCATTGCATCAATAGTTCCAGTTCTTGTC
>CAJXLR010000047.1 GCA_913056425.1 uncultured Bacteroidota bacterium | reverse complement strand
TGTGGGATAAGCAGACCTTCCCGAAACAACGTATAGGTAAAAAGTCGGATGCCGGAATTGACTACGATGTAGTTTATCATCACTTGAAATTGCGCATCGACCCGCGAACTCCGAATATGTCGGGTAGTGTTGTCACTCAATTCAAACCATTCACCGATATCAGTCGGGTCTCGTTTGATTTGTCGGACACTCTGGTTGTCGACTCAGTAAAACATCAAACCGAAACGCTGACTTGGACTCATCAGGACAACATCCTGAGGATTGAAAAATCGGTCGGTCTATTTCTGGCTAACGAAATTGACTCTCTCGAGATTTTTTATCACGGCAATCCTACCCGTCACACATCACGAGCTTACACACGTGAAACCGGGCGAGCTCAAAGCTCTACTCCAATTGTTTGGACACTGAGTCAGCCTTACGGCGCCAGAGATTGGTGGCCATGCAAACAGGGATTGTACGATAAGATTGACTCGCTTGACATGACCATTACCGTACCGGTTGGATACAAAGCCGCCGGGCAGGGTTTGTTGCAAAGCACCAAAACGGTTGAAGATACCATGGTGGCTTTCCATTGGAAGCACCGCTACCCGGTGTCGACCTATCTGATCGCAACAGCTGTGACCGATTACGTTGAGTTTACGGATACAGTTTACTTCTCAAACGGGAACAAACTACCTATCTTGAACTATGTATTCCCGGAAAGCAAACCATTTATGGAGCAACCGGTAAAAGCCACGATTCCTATCATGCAGTTGTTTGATTCGTTGGTTGGGGAATATCCTTTTATCAACGAAAAATATGGTCATGCCGAGTTTCTTCGTGGTGGCGGTATGGAGCATCAAACCATGAGCTCAATGGGCAGTTGGAGTTTTGGGTTGATCGCACACGAACTTGCTCATCAATGGTTTGGCAATCAGGTGACCTGCGCCAGCTGGACCGACCTATGGCTTAACGAAGGGTTTGCCACATACTTTACATTGGTTGCTCGAGAAGCCCTTCAAGATCGTGAAACATGGGAATACGTCCAACGCGCCAGTCAGGATCGAGCCATGAGAGAAAATGGGCTAGCGGTGTATGTAGAAGACACGCTGGATGTTCCTAGATTATTCAGTTCACATTTGACCTACAACAAAGGAGCTCAGCTCTTGAGAATGCTTAATTGGCAAATGGGTGATTCTCTGTTCTTCAAAGCCTTGCGCAACTATTTGGAAGACACAAATCTAAAACATGGATTTGCTCGTACTGACGATTTAAAATTTCATTTAGAGTCCACCTCAAGAAAAGACTTTACGGAGTTTTTTGAAGACTGGTTTTACGGAACCGGCCACCCACATTACGATATTGAATGGGAGCAACAAGGCCAGAATGTGAGTCTTCAAATCACGCAGACAACAAATGGCACCACAGACTTTTTTGAGATGCCATTTGAATTACGATTCCGGAATGATGAGGAGTCTAAGCTGTTTATTGTTAACCCGACTTCGAACGTTTACAGTACAACGATACAGGTCGGTTTTGCTGTTGACTCTATTGATTTCGACCCCAACCTTTGGGTGCTGGCAACACACCAAATCGTCCAAACGGATAGTATGGACCGCGACGTTGTAATATTCCCAAATCCGGCAAATAATCAGCTCACCGTCTATTCTAAAGACGAGACCATAACCAAATTAGAAGTGTTCGACCGTCTTGGCAGAATGGTCCTAGAACAAGATGTTGAGTCGGGTTCTGCACTATATCAAAATCTAATGCTAACAGGTGTGACGCACGGCTACTACATTCTTCGTGTAACTAATGAAGAAGGGACTCGGCCGTTTCCGTTCATCAAGATTTAATTCCGGCGATGTATGTTTGTGGCAATGCGTGTTGTAGCTGTCATATGTTGCATGTTGTTGGCGATTGGAGTCCGAGCCCAAAGTCAGGACACGGTGCTACAAAATGGTCGGAAAGCAAAATTTCAGATTGAAGTTGTTCCGTGCGATTGCGACTCATCTATTCACGATTCTATTGCCATTTCGTCCAACCAATGTTTCGATACAAGTTTTGTATTGGTCTACTACAAGAGCATACTCGATATCGCAGATTCGCTTGCTCTCGAATTTAAAGTCCCTCCGGAATTGGTTTATGAGATTGGGATGAATGAGAGTAGGTGGCTCAATATTTACGACATGGACTACGTGATTAAAGACGGTGATCTTCAGGTAATCGATCGAACCTTTAATGTCTTTTATAAACAGTTGAATTTGAGTGGAGGCAAGACGCGCAGAAACTATCTCATTATTGGTATCTATTACCTGAGACAGAATTATGAGATGTATCAGTCTTGGCGAAAGGCACGATACGCGTATGGCCGAGGACGGTGGCGACCAGAAAGTGAGTGGACGCGTTTGGAACGTTCATTCATGAATAAGATAGATTGGTCGAAATACGATACGATTTCTACTACATCTTCAGATAATACTCCCGAGTGAGTTCAATATATTCATCGGTGTAAACGTGTCTTGATAGCTCAATAATCAGTTCCGAATATTCGGGTTCATATTGAAGCTTTGAAAAGAGGATTAGATTTCGCTTTATCGGTCGGTCGTTTCTTCCGCGAACATTACATATATGTTTAGCATTCCAACCTACTTCTTTACCTAAGTTAAGGCAATTTGCCAGCAAGTCGTGTGGAAGAATTAAGCCCAACAATCCGTCACTTGATGACAGCGAAGAGGCTTTCTTGAGCAAATCAGCTAAAGTCAAACCCGATTGATGACGCGCTTCGGTTCGGTCTTGCGTTGCCGCATGTAAAGCGTTCTGAAAGTACGGTGGGTTAGAGACGATCAAGTCGAACGAACCAAGGGATTGAAAGTCTAAGATATCAGTTTCATGGAGTGTCAAGCGACTTGAGAAAGGCGAATTAGAGAAATTAACAGATGCATCCAAGCACGCTGAATTAGATCGTTCTACAGCATCAACTTGGGCTTCGTTGTAGTGTTGGGCTAACATTAGCGCTATTAGTCCGGTTCCCGTTCCGATGTCTAATATCCGTTCGGCCGACTTAACTTGATGAGTTATCCATCCACCGAGCAATACTCCGTCTGTGCCAATTTTCATGGCGGCATTTTGTTGCTGTATCGAGAATTGTTTGAAACGAAAGGTTGACATCCTACCAGCTTTCTCTGTCTAAACTCCTGTATTGAATTGCCTCGGCGATATGCTCCATCGCGATTTTGTCACTGCCCGCAAGATCGGCAATGGTTCGGGCTACTTTCAAAATGCGATCGTAGGCACGCGCTGATAAATTCAACTTCTTCATAGCGTTCTTCAATAACAAGTTACCGGTGCTATCTAACTGGCAGTATTCTTGGATTTGTTTGGATGTCATCAAAGCATTCGCACTTACGTCAGAATCCTTATAACGCTGAGATTGGACTTCCCGGGCTTTGATAACCCTAGCGCGGATATCCTCGCTGGACTCTCCCTCCTCTTTTGCCGTTAGCTTATCATATTCTACGGGCGTTACCTCGACGTGTAAATCGATACGATCTAACAACGGTCCCGAGATTCGAGACATATATTTCTGAACCACGCCGGGAGCACAAACACAGTCTTTCTCCGGATGATTGTAATACCCACATGGACATGGATTCATTGAGCTTACCAACATAAACGACGCCGGATAGTCTACCGTAAACCTGGCTCTAGAGATGGTGACTTTTCGTTCTTCCAAAGGTTGACGCATCACTTCCAACACAGTGCGTTTAAACTCAGGCAGTTCATCAAGGAATAGCACCCCATTATGCGCAAGCGATATTTCACCCGGCTGCGGGTTATTTCCTCCACCTACTAGAGCAACATCGCTGATCGTGTGATGTGGATTCCGGAATGGTCTATGCGCCAACAGCGAAGCATTCTTGCCTAGCTTTCCTGCAACGGAATGAATCTTAGTGGTTTCCAGTGCTTCATGGAGCGTTAGTGGAGGAAGGATTGACGGCAGACGTTTGGCTAACATAGTTTTACCTGCACCTGGAGGACCAATCATGATAACATTATGTCCACCAGCTGCAGCTATTTCCAAGCTCCGTTTGATGTTGTGCTGTCCTTTAACATCCGCAAAGTCAAAATCAAAATACGCATACTGCTCTTGAAATTCTTGCCGTGGATCAACAAAAACCGGGACCAATTCCGACTCCCCTTCCAACAAACGCACAACCTCATTTATGTTTTCAACTCCATAGACGTCCACATCCTTCACGATTGCGGCCTCTCGTCCATTCTCTTTTGGTACTATCAATCGTTGGACGCCCAGTGCTCTGGCTTGAATCGCAATTGGCAAACATCCTCGAATGGGTTTAACACTTCCATCCAAACCCAGTTCTCCCATGACCATGGTCTTGTCCAGTTCATCGGATCGCAATTGACCTGAAGACTGCAGTAATCCTACAGCTATGGGTAAGTCATACGCACTACCTTCCTTCTTTACATCCGCGGGCGCCAGATTGATAATAACCCCATTCCGTGGTATTGAGTATCCATTATTCGCAAAGGCAGTATTCACGCGTAAGATGCTTTCCTTCACTGCATTGTCCGGCAAGCCTACTACATGCGTTTTACTTCCACCACCAACATTCACCTCTACCGTTATCGGGTGAGTGTCGATACCATAAACCGCGCATGCAAGAATTTTTGAAAGCATGGGTCAAAGTTAGGTTTGCCAAACGAAAACAGAATTGCGTATTTTTACGTTCAGCAAATACAGAAAACTCGATATGAAACACTTTCGCATATACTCAATAGCAACATTATTCATCATACTCGTTAGCGGATTTAAATCAGACCAATCGGTTAAAAGCTTTAAGCCCAATGACATAACCGGAATTTATTGGACTGCTGAAAAAGATGCTAAAGTGAAAATATTCTTGGCTAAAAACGGCAAGTACTCTGGAAAAACCGTTTGGATGGCGGAGCCGGACAATCCAGATGGTTCTCCGAAGAAGGATGTTAACAATCCCAACGAAGATTTAAGAGACCGCGAACGTATTGGTTTGGTATTCCTTAAGTACTTTGAGTACGACGAGGATGATGACCGTTGGGAAAATGGTACGGTGTATGACCCACGTAACGGTAAAACCTATGACGGGTACCTCAAATTCGAAAACGGTGATAAAAACACGTTGTACTTGCGCGGTTATATCGCTGGAATGACTTGGTTGGGTAGAACATCTACCTGGACCCGAGTAGAAGAATAAAGCGTCCTACTTAATCAGAGAAGTGATTTCTTCACTTTGCGGCTTCGTTTTCGACGGGAAGTAAGCAATTAATTTGCCTTCCGGAGAAACCAAGAACTTATTGAAGTTCCAAGAAACAGAGTAATTGTTTTTCTCGTTGTAGTCTTTGTTTGTTAACCAAGTGTACAATGGGTGTTGGTTCTCCCCTTTTACATCCAGTTTTTCGACTATTGGAAACGACACGCCATAGTTCACGCTACAGAAGGTTGCGATTTCAGAGCTATCTCCAGGTTCTTGGAAACCGAATTGATTACAAGGAGCTCCAATTATTTCAAGCTTATCACTGTATTGCTCGTATAGGGCTTGCAAACCTTCATATTGAGGCGTATAGCCGCATTTACTAGCTACATTGACAAAGAGTATATATTTCCCTTTTAAAGCGCTTAAATCGATTGTTTCAGCCTCATTTAGCGATTTTAGGCTTACGTCATAGATACTTGATCCCATAGTTAACTTTTCTTCTTGTGAAATTTTTCGTCCTTGACTGCCACAACCTAGCAACATTAATCCGGCAGTTGACAAACTGAGTAACCTTAAAACTAACCTCATATGGTGTAAACAAACTAAAATAAAAAAGGGAGCACAAAGGCTCCCTTTTTTTTTTAGAATTGACAAGTTCTTATTGCGAGATAATCTTAAACTCTACGCGACGGTTTTCATCAAGTGTAGGGAAAGAGCTATCCTCACCGTATCCTTTTACTTCAAGTTGAGATGGACTTACACCATTCTTGATCAAGTAATCACGAACTGCGTTAGAACGCTTGTTCGACAACCACTTGTTGTAAGATGCAGATCCTCTCTGATCAGCGTGACCAGCAACCTCAATCTTCAGGTTAGGATTCGTCTTCAATACTTCATTTAGGTTATCCAACTCAGTACGAGCATCTGTACGGATATCCCACTTATTAGTTTCGAAGTAAACGTTATTGAAAGTGTAAACGTTGTTTGAGCCTGGCTTGATTTTACCATTCTTGAAGTCTTCGACAAACTGATCAAATGTTTTGATCTTGTCTTTCAATTCTTCTAACTCATCATCGTTATCATCAATATTGTCTTTGTTCTCATCAATGTCCTTACGGTTCTTGTTGATTTCGTTACTCAAAGAGTCGATATCAGAATCGTTCTTACCAATTTTCTCATCAACTTCCTTGAACTTCTTCTTCAATTCAGGATCATCCATTACACTGCCCCCCCACTGGTAACCTAACATTACCTCATGAGCACCCCGAGTGTATTGGCTTAGGTCTTTGTGAACGGCGATATCGTATGCATAACCTGCGACGAACTGATCCGCTAAACGCATACCTGCTGCTGCAGTTACCGCGTAAGCACTTCTCCACATACCACCCAACCAGTACTTCTCTTGGTAGTTCAACATAGCGCTAACATCGTATTGTACAGGCGCACCTGGAGTAACACGAACGATAGCGTTAGGTTGTATGAACCAGTTGTCATCACCTTTAAGATCCCAGTTATAACCAGCATTAACAAGGAAGTGACGAGCTAAACCGTAACGTACATCCTCTCCACTGATTGTGTTTCGGATTGCCGTATACGCTAACTCATTCCCGATAATTTGCGGTACTGCGATTCCAAAGTTGAAATCTGCGATTTCGTAATTCAAACCGAAGTTTGCGTCGAAACCGGTAGTCCCTTGATAAGTAGACACAATGTTCGGATCCAATGGATCCTGAACATTGATGTCGTTCAAATCAATTCTGTTATTGATAGCTCCCAGTGCCAATCCGAAGGAAAGGTTACCGGAATTACCTAAGTCTAATGTATAACGGTAAGCTGCGCTACCACCAGTAATATTAAACTGCCCTGCAGCATCTCTGTAGACACCTAAACCGATACCTACTTTCTTGCTGCGAAGAGGACCATCAAGCGTGATGGCTTGAGTTCTCGGAGCGCCTGGAATAGAGAACCATTGGTTTCTATTAATCAGGTACACCTGCCCGTAGGGCTGAGATCCTGCCAACGCTGGGTTGTACAAGAATTGGTTGTAGTAATAGTGGCTGTAAAGCGGCACTTGCTGTGCAAATGCTTGAGCCAAGCCTAGAACTACGAACGCGATTAATACAATTGCTTTTTTCATTTTTCTAATTCTAAGGATTCTTGTCAATTATTAATTACTGGTTGTTTCCCGTATTACGTTAATAACTCCTTTGTAGACAATGTCTGGGAAGTCTGGGTGTATCACTACATAGTAGTATGGACCATCAGGCAACTCATTACCGTTGTATGTTGCATCCCAATCGTTTTGGTAGTTAGTACCTCTGTACACTTCCATACCGTAACGGTTAAAGATGATTACTTCAGCGTCTGGATAAGCCCAGATGTTCTCAATAATCCATGTATCGTTTCGACCATCGTTGTTAGGCGTTACCGCGTTGTAAACGGTTAGGTCGAAGTTGTTAAGTACTACGATCGACAGATCAGCAGTGTTAACACATCCATTCTCGTCAGTTACTGTCACTGTGTAAGTGATGTCATCATCTACACGCTCAGCCATCACGTCTGCCATATCACTTGGGTTTAAGTAAGTGATTGGTGACCACAAGTATGTTACTCCACCAGAAGCGTGCAAGTCGATAGACTGACCTCTGCTGATTGTATCAATAGATTGGTTCACCTTATCACGTGGCCAAGCTTTCGCGTCTGGCAACGGCCATACAGTGATGAAGATCGAATCTGTATTCTCACAACCAATTGGTGGAGCAGAGATTGTCACTTTGTACCATCCTTCTGTCTTAGCAGTTACTGTTGGGTCAGTAGAAGTACCACCATCCCAAGTCCAGTCGTAAGTTCTAGCGTTTGCGTTTGCTGACAGTATTACACTGTCGCCATCACAGAACTCAGTAGGTCCGTTTGCGGTTAGATCAACATCCGGTAATGGAATAACACTAGCTGTTTTAGTTATTGTATTCTCACAACCTTTGTCAGTCTTAACTCTTAACGTTACGTCATAGTCCCCTGCAGCAGCGTAGGTGTGCGTTGGGTTTTCTAATCCGCTGAAGTTAAGGTCACCGAAGTCCCAGAAGTATTCAATGATATTATCAGTACCAGGAACAGAAGATGTGTTCGTGAACACGCTTTCGTCTCCGATACAAACGTCAGCTACAGTGAAGTCTGCAGTAGGTGCTGGGTAAACTGTTACTGCTCTAACAATTGTGTCTTTACAACCGTTGTCACTAGTAGCAATCAACTCAACATTGAATATTCCGAATCCAGTGAATGTGAATACTGGATCTTTATCTGTTGAAGTACCCTGACCAGCGAAATCCCATTCGTAAGTCATTGTACCGTATCCTATTGCTGAAGCATTTACGAACTGCATTGGAGCATCCTCACAAACTGGAGCCGCTACGAAGTTCGCTTCAGGCAAGATGTATACAGTTACTTCTTTAGATACTCTATTAGAACATCCGTTATCAGTTACTACAGTAAGAGTTACATCGTAGTTACCAGATGCTGCATAGCTATGTGTTGGATTCTGTGCAGTAGAAGTGCTACCGTCACCGAATGTCCAGAACCAGCTCGTGATATTTCCGCTTGCTACTGATGATTGATCAGTTGCAGAGAATACCTCGTTCTTACATACGTTGCTGAATGTAAAGTTAGCCACTGGGTTTGGATAGATCTCAATAGTTTGAGTAACCTCACCTCTACAACCATTGTCACTCCACACTACCAGTGTTACGTTGTACGTACCAGCTGCGCTGTATGTGTGTGATGGGCTTCCGTTGGAGCTAGAGTCACCGTCACCGAAGTACCATCTGAAAGTAGTGATGTTACCTTCAGCGATTGTTGATGTGTTATCGAACATTACAGTGCTGTCTTCACAACTGTTCGTTGCGATGAAGCTAGCAACCGGGTTCGGAGTCACACGAGCTTGAGCAGAGCTAGTCAAGTCGTTGTTCAAACAACCGTGAGTAGTATTCTCAATGCTCACTAGTTCAACAGTGATGAATGTTGGGTTACCATTGTAAGCAGAACCAGTTACAGTGAAATTGAAGTCACCAGACCCTGTTCCTGTTACAGTTGTTGTCGAAAGAACTCCATTTCTCAAGTACGTCACTTCCCAATCGTCAGTAGACGGTACATCAGTTACATTTAGAGTGAATGTTGCAACATCACCAGGACAAACTTTTGCGTTGCTGGTTACTGTAGCCATTGGAGTAGGAATAACAGTTACTTCAGCCTCCGTTGAGTAAGCACCTGTACATGTTCCACTCTTAACAAACACTCTGTATAGAGTAGTTTCTTCAATGTTTGTAATTGTTACAGACGTAGACTTGTTAGAAAGTACTGTCCAAGTCGCGCCATTATCAGTGCTGTATTCCCAGTTCTGAACATCGCCAGTCTCACCACTCAATGTAAGTGTAGCAGAACCACCTTTACAGATTGTAGTTGATGATGGGCTTAATGTTCCTCCTACAGTAGTTGGGCTAACCTTAACTTCTGCAGTATCACTCAAGTCAGTGTCACAACCAAGAGCGTTATCCAACGCGATCTCAGTTA
>CAJXLR010000046.1 GCA_913056425.1 uncultured Bacteroidota bacterium | reverse complement strand
TGTTGTCGATGGCGTAGACCTGACCCATGGGATCACCTTCCCAGATACCCAGTCCCCAGGTGCCCGGTTCCGCATCACCCAGGCGCTTGTGGCCGCCGATCAGATCGACCAGACCGGCCCCGACAGGCAGGACCGGGCCGCCGCGCTCGAGCAGGCCGTAGTTGGTGGCGTTGGCAAGTTTTACCGCTTCCTCTTCATCATGGAACTTGAACGCACAGTGCACAGGCCCGAACACTTCCGTCTGGGCGATGGTGGAGTCGGGGAGGGAGGTGCGGGAGCCGGAGGAGGAGGCTTCGGGGCAGCCGGTGGCAAGGGTGAGCAATAGTAAACCGGCGGGAATGATCCCTTTGAGTTTATTCTTCATCTTCTGTAATTTTTAATCGATAACGGAAGCCGGCATAAGCCATTCTTCCAAAAACAGGTCCCCAAACCATTGCCGCGTCAAATCCCGGACCTATTGGATTATCGGCGTTTAATATAGGATTTTGTTGTCTGTAATTCAAAACATTCTCTAAGCCTACGTACCATTCGAACGGTTTGTTTACCATGCGCTTACTTAATTGCGTGGATACTAGCGGGAATACATTGCTGAAATTCATGAGGACAGTTTCAGGGTTGATTCCAGTTGTGTAACCAGGTATTCGTTGTCTACCGTAAAGCTGCCCTGTTATATTCCATTGCCACTTCTTGCGGTTAGACATCGTAAGGTTCACAAAACCTCTGTGCTTTGCGATAAATGGTTTTTCCATTCTATCACCGCCGTATTCTGGGAATATCGTTGTTACATCAAACATACGGTAAGCCATTCTGAGTTCAACCCGACGTTGAATTTTCAAGTCAAACTGAGTTTGAAAACTATTGGCAATTGTACCATTCTGAAGTTCACTCATAACAATCTGTCCCTCTGTCTCACGGTTCACCAACAACTCATTTTGGAACTGCGTTCGAAAAAAGTCCATTTCAATCGATGCCGGCATGTAAGATAGTTTGAACTTTTGCTGTAGACTTCCATCGTAATACCATGACCGCTCTTGCATATCGCCAAGAGCACGACATTTACTATGAGTAATTATTATCCTGCGCGACGAAATAAACATATGCTGGTGCTGACCAAAGAAATTCGGCGTTCTGTAACCATTCCCACCGCTCAAACGAATACTCGTATTCCCTTTATTGAGTTCCTTCTTGATGTGCATGCGAAGCGTCGGAAAGAAGCCAAAGAGATTACTGTTGTCTACTCTTGCTCCCATCACCACAGTTGTAAACGTATCCGGTTTAAAGGTATACTCGAAGTATGCCCCAATTACTTGTTCTTCTCTACTCAGGTTGAATCCGTCCAACGACTCTTCCATCCAGTCGGCCATAATGCTTGCACCGGTTTTGAACTCATGGTTGGTATTACCAAAAATAGATTGGTACATAAAGTTTGCATAGGCTGTTTGACCTCGCATATCTAGTGTTCTGTTAGCCGTGTTTGGCCCTTCTGAGAAACCATAGTTCGTAGTGGAGTTTATCGTATTGAACGCATACTGCGACCCAAAGCTTTTATATGGTTTGTCTTTAAACGACTTCCCCAATTTTGCCCAAACATCTAATTGCTGATTTGCAATGTCCACGATGTACGGGTTTATAACGTTTACTTGACCTCCTTGTTTTGTGTCGTTATTCACTGAAACGTTTAATTGACCTTCATACCCTTTCTTGTTGTAGAACTGCCAACGATTCATGAATTGATACTGAGTACTGGTTGGGTTATCCAAAAAGTTATCGTCGTTCCGGTCCATTTCCAATGGTCTTGTTGCAAACCTCCCAAAAAGTGATGTGGCTACAAACCGACCTAAGTCTTTGCGAATCATAACATCTGTCTCTGTTCGGCCACTTTCAGCTACAAACTGATCGATCATGAACTGATCGCGACCAAAAGGTTTCTTCATTTCGATGTTAATCTGACCGGCCATGCTTTCATATCCGTTTACTACCGAACCAGCTCCTTTGGTAATCTGAATCCCATCCACCCAAGCTGCCGGAATAAAACTCAGTCCATAAAATGTGTTTAAACCACGAACAGCGGGCATAAACTCTCTGCTGATTGTAGTATAAAATCCATCTAAACCCAGCATTTTGATTTGTTTCGTTCCGGTTACGGCATCGGTAAATGCCACGTCGATAGCCGGAGCATTCTCAAAACTCTCCGATAAGTTACAGCATGCAGCTTTCTGGAATTCTTGCTCTCGTAAGATCAACGTTGTTTTCGGATCCATGGAACTAATACCATAGGACTTTCTCCGTTTATTTATCTCAACGACCCCCAGTTCTTTGGATGGAATTAGCTCAACCACCAGTGCTTTCCGCCCCTCAAGACCAATTGTGTCTCGTTGGTAACCAACATATTGAAAGATTAGTCGTGCGTTTTCGTCACCACAGTTTAAGGTGATCTCGAAATAGCCGTTCTCTCCCACTATGGTTCCATTTGGGCAATTATTTTCCGTTACCGTTGCCCCTTCTAACGGTAGTTTTTGTTTTCCAGACAAGCCATAAACATAACCTGTAACGGTTTGTTGACCGTGCGCCCAATGCACACATGTCATGGCAATAAGCCAAATGATAGTTTTTTTCATTATTCCAATTGTATAGAATGATTAATAGTTCTGTCAATCGACAGGAAAGCCAATAGCTGAAAACTATTAACCGCTAACAACGGAAGGTTTGTAAGAGAACCTGCGGATCAAGCCTCCTTTCCAATGGCCCTTCGTCTAAATCCATAACGAATTCGTTTGGACTTACGGTTGGGTCATGAAAATCTGATTGATATGGTAAATCGATAACAAAAACGCTTATCGACTCAACACTTGTTAAGACGTAATTGAGTAACTGCTGTTCGATATCCAAGTGACTAGACTCGCAACAGTCTTCCTTGGTGTCGCAGCAGGCCTGTTCATGACAAGCATTCTCATCGTCACCAAAGAAATGAATAGACTCCAAGTGATCAGAGCAAAAATCCACACAAATCTCCGCTCCGGTATATGTTACACCGAGCAGAAAAATGAGAAATATGGATAGTGCTTTACGCATTAGTTGTCACAAAGATAATGTATTAAATGTCAAAATCGTTTTTATACAAATAAGCCTTTCCACACATGCAGATAGGCTTTGATAGAATATTCAGTATTACCAGCGGTCGCCGGGTGGTGATTTTGCGCCAGTCGGTCTCCTTTCCTGCAGGCATCCAGCAATGGCTTCAGCTCCGGAACAAAAGCTCCATCGTGGTTAAGTTGACCTTTTATTTCTATGGTGGTGACGTTTGTCATCGTTGCCTTTCAACCATAACTACGACAACATTGAGACCAAGGTTGGGTAACGAATAAAAAAAATTGAATTTAGATTTCTAAACAGGGATTTTGACCCTATATGATTGGTGCAGTAGTCGCTATACGCAAGCCTGGCTTCAGACTACTTTGATTACCAATTAGAGAGAATACTTACATAACCTTGTAATTCTTATTTTCTCCAACGCGCCAACCGGTGTATTTTTCGATGAAGTACAATAGACCGGCCTTGAAGCCAAATTTTTTCTGACTTGGGTCGTGACTGAACGTCCAGTTCATCCGATTGATGCGTTCTTGCATGACTTCGGGATGTGTTCCTTTAAAAGGCTTTAAGGAGTCGATAGCGCTGTAGTCGAAGTCCTTGCTTGGGTCGAATCGTTCTTCTACCCATTCGTCAGAATGCCACAACTTGTTGGCTTCGTATGCCTTGGCCATCATATACTTTGGATGACGAACCCAGCCGTAATGATAGATATGTGCATCAATGGGTATCACGTTTAATTTCTCGTTCGACTTTCTAAATCCTTGGGCGTCCTTCCAACTTGATATGGCTGGATTATTCTTTATGATTCGGATCTCGTTACGATACCAGGTCCTACTGTCTCCCACATAATCGTAGCTTCCGTAGAAATGGGTGTAATGAAAAAGAAGTCCATCTACCTGACCTTGATCTTTGTAGACCTCCATGTTACGTCGAATTTCCGGGTAATACTTCTCATGGATGCATTCATCAGCTTGAATGTAGACCAACCAGTTTGCTTTGGTTGAAATCGCTGCTTTTGCTTTATCCGTCTCCACAGCGAGTACTTTCCCACCTTCGCGTAAGCTATCGTCCCACACCGTATCGATAATCCTGATTTTGGTTTTGTCGATGGATGCTATTACCTCTCGCGTGTTATCCTCAGACTTCCCCACGGCAACAACCATTTCATCTACTAGAGGCAATACAGACTTGATAGCCTCAACCACTGGATAATCAAGCTTTACAGCATTTTTTACGAAGGTGAAACCGCTTACAAACATTGCTGCGAAGCTAGTGCCTCTTTGTCATTCTTTCAACGACTTACTCATATGCAGAAAACAAGTAGACACATTGAAGTACAACTCTTTTGTTTTCTTTTTGCCCTTAACCTTTTTCTGAGCTTTTTTATCCAGGGTTAATTTGTCACACTGACCATGTTCGTCAGACAACAAAGCTTGGGATGCTCGTTGTAGTCCGAGATACGACAAAATACTGTATTCATTTGCCACCGCAAGAACTACGTAAGCAGTTGACGTTGATTTACCATCTCCGCTAGACATTACTAAAGTCATCAAGTTGTGGTAATTATAAAGGTACCAATCAGCTAATTCCTCTTCTCCTAGTTTACGATAGCAGTATACGATTGACTCGAGATCGTAGAAACTAATGGGTTGATTTCTATAGCGTTCGAGTGCTCGCTTTAACGCTTTCTTATACTTCTTCTTTTTGATGAATTTGTCTACATCCGGCGAGCCTGCACTTAGTCCGTAAGGACTGTATGTTTTTAAATGATATGTGCCATAATACAGATGGTAATAGTCTTCGTAATAGAGTGAGTCACCCACTTGACTCATCTTATCCAAAAGTTTAGGCATGAAATATTCGGATGAACTGTCATTGACTTCTTCCCCGATAGCATCGAAATCGACAGTGAGAATGGTTTGAGCTTGACTACACGCAGAGGTTACGAGCAGGATTAGAATTAGTTTCAGGTTTTTCATGGACGGAAGATAACGGATGCGTGCTACATTGTCACATTATTGGACAATCTGTGTAAACAACTCAGTGAAATAAACTAGCATTTACATCGAGAGGTGTAGCTTTGCGGCAATGTATTATAACAACGTACTCGAAACCATCGGAAACACCCCGTTGGTGAAGCTTAACGACATCGTATCTGATGTCCCCGGAACTATACTCGCGAAGATAGAAACCACGAATCCAGGGAATTTGGTCGAAGATCGAATGGCTTTACAAATGATTGAAGATGCAGAAGCGGATGGACGCTTGCAGCCTGGAGGAACTATTGTTGAAGGAACCAGTGGCAACACAGGAATGGGACTTGCCATTGCAGGCTTGATCAAAGGATACAAATGCATCTTCGTTACAACGGACAAACAGAGTAAAGAGAAAGTTGATATTCTTAAAGCCGTTGGTGCAGAGGTAATTGTTTGCCCAACCGATGTCGAGCCTGACGACTCACGTTCATACTATTCGGTATCTAAACGTTTAGGCGAGGAAATTCCTGGAGCGTGGTATGTAAATCAATACGATAATCCGAGTAACGTTAAAGCTCACTACCTCACTACAGGTCCAGAAATTTGGGAGCAAACTGAGGGTAAAATCACACACTTTGTTGTTGGTGTTGGAACGGGAGGAACTATAAGTGGTGTAGGTAAATACTTGAAAGAGAAAAACCCAAATATTCAAGTTTGGGGTATAGATACATACGGATCTGTCTTTAAGAAATATCATGAGACAGGAGAATTTGATGAGAAAGAAATCTACCCATACATCACTGAAGGAATTGGGGAGGATATCCTTCCAAAATGCGTAAATTTTGACGTAATCGACCGATTCGAGAAGGTAACTGATAAGGATGGATTGGTTTACCAGCGCAAACTCGCAAGAGAAGAAGGTATACTGGTTGGAAACTCTGCCGGTTCAGCGGTTGCCGGTATTATTCAGTTGAAAGACGAATTAAAGCCAGACGACGTGGTAGTTGTGTTATTCCACGACCACGCTACAAGATACATGGGCAAAGCGTTTAACGATGATTGGATGAGAAGCCGAGGTTTCTTGGACGACAAGCCAAAGCAAGCTCTTGATCTCATATCCGATCATCAGCACCTGCCACTTGTAACCATAAACCAGAACACCGAAATTAAGGAAGCATGTGCGAAGCTTGAAGAATACAATATTTCACAGCTTCCGGTGGTTAACGATGAAGGCAGTTTTGTTGGTTCGCTTAATGATATTGATGTCTTCCGCCTATTGATGAAAGACAATACAATCGTCAGCAAGAAAGTAGCAGACATCATGACCGAACCCTTCCCGGAGGTTTCTTACAACACATCTGTGGAAGAGATTTCAAGCATGATCAGCAAAGAAAATCAAGCGGTTGTTATGAAGGATCTTGCAGGAGTTTACCACATCATTACCAAGTATGATTTAATTGGCGCATTGAGTCAGTAAGGTGCTTTACATCGACCAACTGGGACGGAAAATCGAACTGGATAAAACTCCAGAGAGAATTGTCTCTTTGGTGCCTTCGCAAACCGAACTTCTTTACTACCTCGGCATAAAACCGGTTGGACAGACGATATTCTGCATTCATCCCGAATCCGAATTCAAATCTTCCAACAAAGTTGGTGGAACAAAAAAACTGCAACTGGGCAAAATTCGGGCACTGCAGCCGGACCTAATCATTGGAAACAAGGAAGAGAACACCAAAGAACAGATCGAAGAACTTTCGGATGAATTTCCGGTGTGGATGAGTGAAATAAATTCGGTTGATGATGCACTGGATTTCATCACACGAATGGGTTCAGTTCTTGGAAAAAGTGAGGAGTGCATTAATCTAAAATTGCAAATCCAATCTGGCTTTAATCGTTTAATAACTTCTACTGGCAAGTTGAGCTATGTCTATTTGATTTGGAAAGATCCATACTTTGCTGTTGCGTCTGGCACCTATATTAATAGTGTTTTAGATCGTGGAGGATTTATAAATGCATTAGCAAATGAGACGCGATATCCAGAAATAACAATAGAGCAAATCAACCAATTACAGCCGGATTGTGTGATGCTTCCTTCCGAGCCTTTTCCTTTCAAACAGGAGCACGTTGAGGCTCTTCAAAAAGTAGTGCCAAAATCGCAAGTCGTGCCTGTAGACGGAGAAATTCTGAGTTGGTATGGCTCGAAAATGCTCGAAGCGCCGAACTACCTAATGAAAATCAATTCCGATATTCGTAAGCATGCTAACCAAAGTTGATAAATACATCGCCAATGAGGCTCAATGGTCGAACGAACTGACTAATCTCCGAAGCTTAATGCTTTCTCTTGGGATGACGGAAACTTTGAAATGGAGTAGACCTGTCTACACCTGGAAGGGAAAAAACGTGCTCAGCATTAGTGGTTTCAAACATCATTATGGTGTTTGGTTTTTCAATGGTGTGTTTCTGAAAGACGCGGCGGGAGTGTTGGAAAAGGTACAAGATGAAACGAAAGCGATGCGCCATATTCGATAT
The DNA here is from genome assembly GCA_913056425.1 of uncultured Bacteroidota bacterium. Lineage (GTDB taxonomy): Bacteria > Bacteroidota > Bacteroidia > NS11-12g > UBA9320 > UBA987. The sequence goes on along the minus strand of CAJXLR010000046.1, from coordinate 2,256 downwards.
ACTGCGGACTTACAGCCCGATTTGGATTTGCTGAGAGTCTACGTTCAGGAAGCCATGCAAAATGAGGAGAAAGGTTTAAAAGTAGAAGGAGCTAAACCGGGTAAGTACGAAATGAGCAAAGAACTAAAGGCTGAACTGGATCAAAATTCAGACTTACATGAAGCGTTTTATGCGCTTACTCCCGGAAAGCAAAAAGAGTATTCGAACCACATCCTTTCTGCCAAACAAGAAAAAACCAAAACTTCACGTTTGGAGAAGATTAAACCAATGATTTTAAGTGGTGTTGGGTTGCATGATAAGTATAAGAATTGTTAGGTCTGCATACTGAGTTAGTTCGCCCTAAGATCACTTTGACGGTGACAATGACTAATACTATTACAATTACACAAGCCCCTTTCTACTGACAGGCAGGCTCTCACTAACTTCGATATTCGGTGTTCGATATTCAATATTCTTCTTTTCCTTATGGAGGCCAAAAAGTAACATAAAGCATAATCGTGTATTGTCCAAGTTTTTAAGTTGTTCGTCGCTCATGACTAGCTCGCTCTATAACCCCGCTTTACTTTTTTCTTAGTCAAAAAAGTAAACAAAAAGACAAGTCAGAAAGAAGCTCCCAAGCGCAAGCCTTCGCCGCCCCCGCCTTTCTGACGGGCCAACGCTCTGATTTACTGTGAATTATACATGACGTAGCAAACAGCTTGGCATTACAATTTAACAAATCGACTACGATACTCAATGGATTCAGTTTGCACCAAAAAGAAATATAAACCACTAGTGAGCTCAGATACATCAACAGTAGACTCGACGAGTTTACCTTCCATTTTTGTTCTTCCTCTTATGTCAACAACTCTATAATTTGCTTGGGTTGGTGCCTCAGCAATCGATAACGTTGACTGAGCGGGGTTCGGGAAAACGAGGACGCGAGATTACTTAAAATCGTGGTTGTTGCTCAAAGTGAAAAACGTGGTATCCATTTCGGATATATGAACCAAAAGTTCGCGGATGTAGTAACTCTCAAAAAATGATTGCTTCGCAGACACTTGTCCTAACCCTTTTTTGTATCTGACTACACAGTTATCTGATGTCGGATAAAAGTTTATATCGTCTAATTCAAGATACCCATTGACATTATCCTTTTCCAATGGATAATCGGTATTAACGAGCATTTTAAATGTATCAGCATCATCCAGAATAACAGGAACAACGATTTTTACAGTAGTGTCTGTCTCATGACCATTGGAAGGACAATTAGTAGGTCCTTTGATACTTGGGTAACTGTTTAATGAGTATGGTGCACGGTTGAGTGGGTGGTCTGTTGAATCTACTATAATAAGAGTATCCCAATATGTGGAGGGAGTTTTCCAAGTCTTGAATTGCTTAATAACCTTTAAAGTATCTCCGTGCCATTGTTTCTCACGGATAATAGCTGTATCGTACTCTGTCGTTGTTGTACGTCTCTGAGGGTTATCATTCGAAATAAACAGGTTTCGGTAGATGAACACATCCCCTTGTTTGAAGCTATATATCTCTGCGAGAGTTGGGCTAATCTGAGCGTTTGCATGCAGTCCACAAAGAATCGAGAATAAGAGGATGGCCAGCTTTTGCACTTCGTGAAGTTAAGGTTTCATATTTTGTGAAGTGTTCGCGTTACGTCAGGAAGTATTCATGTCGGTACTGAACGCGATCCAAAACTTGAGCATTGAAAATTGGGCGTTCGACATTGGAAATTGTTTTCGTGCGATTATCGCTCGAAAACCTAGTTCTTATTCGCCAACTGTCCGCAAGCGGCGTCGATGTCTTTACCGCGGCTACGTCGCACGTTTACGATGAGTTTCTTGTTTTCCAAGTGGCGTGCAAATCGATCTATTCGGCTAACCGTAGAACCTTGATAATCCGCGTTTTCAATCGCGTTGTATTCAATTAGATTGATCTTACACGTGATTTGACGTGCGAAGTCGGCCAGCTCCTCAGCATCTTCTTGGAAGTCGTTTACCTCATTTATAACGCAGTATTCCAATGTGATACGTGAACCGGTTTTATCGTAGAAATAATTCAGCGCTTCTACCAAGTCTTCCAACGAATTACTCTCGTTAATCGGCATAATCTTCGAACGCTTTTCGTTGTTCGAAGCATGTAGTGAAAGTGCTAGGTTAAAACGAACCCCATCGTCTGCAAGCTTTTTAATCATTTTGGTAATGCCGGCAGTCGAAAGTGTAATTCTACTCGGCGACATACCCATCTGGTCCGGATCGGTAA
>CAJXLR010000045.1 GCA_913056425.1 uncultured Bacteroidota bacterium | reverse complement strand
AGATTGCCGCACAACTGCTGGTTACGACCACTCGCTTTACTGTAGCCACTTTGGATGCTGTTGTCAAGACGTTTTCTGTTCCCTGAACTGCCGGATCAACCAACTCCCTTTGCGGATCTTTTACATCTAATGTGAATGGGGAAGCTGTGTGATAAACCAATTCACAACCTTCCATGGCTTCTTCATATGATCCCTCTTGTAACAGATCTCCTTTGAAAAACTTTATATCTCCTTTGGAGTTAGATGCTAACTGCTTTAAGTGAGAAATCTTGGCCTCGTTATTTGGATTTCTAACTGCGGCGTGAACCGTTATTCCTTCTTCTAACAGCTTCTTCACCAACCAGCTGGCAACGTACCCATTCGCACCGGTTACCATTACGGGTTTTGATTTATTGATAGTGGTCATGTTCTGAATTTTTATTTTTCGGTCGAGGAATCCCAATCCACCGCAACGATTATTTCATTGCGACGATTATTCACTTGATATGGAGGGTTGTAACCAAGGAAGCTAAACTCTCCGTGATATGAGATGCTGTTGCTGTCCAAGCTGGCTTTCAGTTTGTCGGTGTACTTTTTGATTTTTGCATCTGAAGCCCAACCATCAAAACGGATGGCGGCAACTGTCTTTTTCTCTTGCTGCTCAAACTGAATATTTGGATTGTTCGGTTTAGGCAGACTATCCATATCCATATTATCCGGAACTCTGAATTTCATCACCATTGAATCGGACATAGTCATTTCTACCGGAGTGGTCATGGCAATGCTTTGTTGCTTTTCATTTCCACCAAAAATATATCCAGCTAATTGTCTAAACCCTTTAGAGGAAACATCCTTATAGGTGGCGGAATCCATCACCACATATGAGAACACAGCAGGTTCGTATTCTCGAATCTCAAACTCTCCATAGTCTTTGATTACTGTGTACTTGTGACCTTCCGTGTTGGATGTGGATTTTGATATGAAAGCCTGGGCAATTCCAAAAATCAGCCCTAGGCTCAAAAGAATTATAAATAGTGTCTTCATTGCAAGGAAATAACAACTAAGGCACACCGGAGTTCACCGTGGGTGGATAAACGACTCAAATTTACAGACAAAAAAAAGCAGACACCTTAGGCGTCTGCTCTGAACTTTGTATCGATTTGGTTGAGTCTAACTCACCAAATCAGTGTAATTCAACGAAATATCTAGTCGATTACGCTTACGTTAATGGCTTGTGGTCCTCTGCGGCCTTCACCTTCTTCGTAGCTTACACGATCATTGTCGCGAATAGAGCTTTTCAACCCTGAATCGTGAACAAAGATATCTGCACCACCATTGTCAGGTTTAATGAAACCAAAACCTTTGGTAGAATCGTAGAATTTTACTGTTCCTTCTTGCATTTGTGTGTGTTTAAAAAATTATAAAATATGTAAAGTCGTTTGTTCAATGGTACTTACCTCACCTTCGATCAGTTGCTTAAGAAAACCCTTCATAATTGGGTAGTGATCACGTTTCTCAGGCGAGTGGTTGTTTGGACCAATGATGTTTGTTATCACCGGTTTTTTTCGATTGGATAATGTCATAAATATAAACTGCCGACTCCTCAAATTATGAGTCGATCTGGAATTCTTAGCTAAAAACGTCGTGTAGGAATGTTCGATGAAATCGAAATCACAACAGAAAGATTTTCTGCCAAAAAACAGCCAAAAATACAACATTTAGCTCAAATGGGGTTATTGAGGTGATTTCTGCTCGACCATTTCACCAAATAAAAGACTATTTCTAATCTTTAGATGGCCAGAATGTTATGTGTACAGACGTCCTACCCGGAGCAGGTTTTCCATCGTCTGTTGCCGGTCTGGCGCGATAAGGGAAAACCTCAACCAGCTTATCCATTTCCTTCTGAATTGGGAGATTGTAGTGACCATAAGATCGCAATTTTGTCAACTTACCACTAGAATCAACCCACATATGCACATACATAGATTCGTATCCCCTCTCTCCCACAAATCGACTGAAAAAAGAATCGTGGACATGTTCGTTAAAAAAAGTATTAATCGAATCTTCGTTTCCGATGTACTTTGGTGGGCGATCACCTAATCCCGAGGTATCCATAACCCATGCTTCACGTCGTGTTGATCTTTTAGCTGAATCTCCTACGTGAAGTCCAATCCAAACAGTGCTTTTGCGATTGTAGCAAGCCTCATACGGGGTTAGGACATAACGATCGGTTTCTATGAATTTGACATGATGACGATCTAAAAGTAACCGTTCGTAGGTGTTCGAATAGTCAATCCCACCAGGTTCGTAAAGTCGAACGAAACCCGAGTCCAGGTCTTGATTGAAGTCGTGATTAGCCTGCTTGCAGTTTCCTAAACCCTGTAACACTTGTCCCGAGACATCAGAACAAAATATAAATGGTAAACCAACGAGGAACATCTGCCAACTAATTTTTGTACAAATCCTACTAAAACGACCGATACTCACTGATGGACTTAATCTAATCATAGTTTCTTAGCCTTCTTGGCTACCCAAGTCGTATGAAAACCTGACTCCATCTCTCCACCCATTTCCATTGGTCTAAAACGGGAAATAATCAGGTATTCACCTTGACCAAAACTACCAATTATATCTCGGACCGGCCTAAAGTTCGTTACCCTGACGTTCCGGAAACGCACAATTGGAAGACCATAATATTGCATCGGTGTTCCACGGTTATACGTGTCAAGAGCTATGCTAATTGTTTGATCTGGCTGGCGCTCCGCAATGTTTCCGCCAAAAACATAGTGTTGTTGACTTAGCGAGTCATTGGAATAGCCCGGGGGTATTAATTGGACAAATGGGGAATCGATGGAAATCTTATACACGGACGATACATTCATCGAGTAGTACCCGTGATAATTGGAATAACCTCCTGATACACTGAAGATGAGATTATATCCTGTGGTATCCATCACAACCAAAGCGGAATCATAGCTTTTACCAAGCATCTGTGCGTTTACAAAGTCACTGAAAAACATAGAGTCTCGAGTTGTGGAACCCAAGTACAATCGAAATCTATGATAGTCGCCGGGTTGTGCGTAGGAGTTTAGAACCGATAATAAAGTAATTGTAAGTAATGTGACTAATTTCATTCTGCAAACTTGCCGTGGTCTGCGGCTAGAAGCAAGCATGTATGAGTTATCGATTTAAGTGGTTTAGTTATCGTAACTATAGGTGCTAAACACTTACATTTTTTTCTCAACGGCGTCTGCTATGCGATCAAACAGGTTGTCCAGATCAAATGGCTTAAACACAAATCCATCCATGCCGGATTTGTAAATCTTGTCCTTCACTTCCATAAAATCCAGAAACCGTGTGACATCTTCCGAAAAGGTTACGCGATAATGTGTTGCTGCCGTTGATGGCACATATGGCGTTTCCAACAAAACAGGTTGGTTTCCGATGGAATAAACACCATGAACCGCATTGGGATTCTCGATTGAGTGCATGCCTATCTCCTGCGCTTGCAACATACTTGCAAACAGAATTGCGTAGACAGAAAATACTAGTGATCTGACACTCATGATACTACCGACTGAACACATTAACCATCTTTTGGTTTTGAGACGTGTCAAATATGACAACTACGATTGTCGTTGGTCTAAAACGATAGGTCAGGTCGTCTGATTTGTCCTCCCAAGTGCCCAGTATAGATCAATACAAGGATATTGACTACCAACAAGGCAATTACAATAGTCGCTATCCTTCGATCCGGAATCTCTTCTTGCGCGATACTTGCCCAGCCCATTATCCCCAAGATCCCGGCAATGCCTTGGATTACCATACCTATTCGCCCCCATAACGCGTGATCCTCAACCAAGTCCTGAGGATAATCAGTCAAGGTTCCTTTTACCCAATCGGCGGTCTCCGGACCGGTAAAATAGGCTATCACAGTGATAATTGCAAGCGCAATGAGTGCACTGAAATTCACCTTCCAGTACCGCGAATCCATTGGATCTTTTCTATGATAAATGGTTCGGTACGTTAGCCATGGTGTTGCGATTATGGCAACATGAACTAACATAACGTGAATCCAATTCTCTAGCATAAGCGATTTTTACAATGCTATACTATTCTTCAGCTCCTGTTTTGATGGCTTCCTTCGGGTCGATCCCTTTATCTACTTGTTCATAGTCGAGCGTAGAACCACCCATACTGTGTGGAATCAGGTAAACAACCGTCATAACGATTGCAGCTGTAAGCACCGCTGCTTTACTAATGGTTTCTTTCTTTTTGGGTTTGAACCCAATAATCGCTAAGGCAATGGCCCAAGCCAACCACATGATAAGCATCTTGTTATCGGTAAAGTCCCCGCCGTATGGGAACCCAGTCCAGTACTCACCAAACGCACTTTTCTGAACCAATGGCCCTAAGATCATACCTCCTACCGTCATGGCACTGAAAGCAATCACAGTCCATCTGCGCATGGTTCGTGGATCAAACAATACACTCAAACCTGCACGAATACCAAAGATGATTACGATGATCATCATGGTAACATGCGGTATTAGAATGTAATCGGATACCGGGTCTTTGTACCGCAAGACGATTTTCTCTTCACCTTCTTCCGGGATGTTAAATGACTTGCCGTCTAAACTCCCTGAAACATAGTACTCCATTTTACCCGCAGCCGGTTGCAACGGTAATTGGGCTACAAATCGGTTATCCGAGTCGAGGGCAAAACGTACAGAGGTGATGGAATCATCTGTTTGGTAACGCTTGTAGTTTAAGGTGGCGGTATACTCGGCTCCTTCAATCTGTGGCATCTCGATTTTAGCTCCTGCAGTAGTTTCATGCGTACGCAACAGTTCATATTTGTGTTTTTCGCCATTGTGCTCTAAACGTCCTTTGTATTCATATGTTGGCCCGGTACTGCGCTGATAAATCATTGCTGCCAGTGCCAAAACGAGGGCTAGAACCCAAACAAGTACCTTCTTCATTTTCCGTTTATTCCTGTTGAAATAACAAGTGGCAAATATATCGGTTTTGATTCTTGTCGATAGTTATGAATGAGTCGCAATTTGACATGGTTCTTCAAACCTAATAGCCCTTCTTTTGTGTTAACACGGTGTTCGAAGTGATAATGTTTCAACCTTAAAAGGTTTGATTTAGTCTCTCTCGACGATGCACCCTTACAAATGCCATGGATATTTATAATATGCATGCAATAAACTCAGGATTGGCTCACCTCAATGGGTTATGAGTGAACTGACCATCAAACGTGCCTAGTATGATGCATGGATTCGCTCGTATTCGTCAATGCTAAGTTTCTGCCTTTTGTCCAGCGCGTGCTGGAATCTGCGCCGAAGCATTTCACGGTCTTTAGCAGTACCTAATAAACGTGCTGCCATCACTTTAGACTTAGAGCCGGAGCCATATCCCAGTTGGAGGATGTCCAATTTATCGGATGTTGACTGGGCAAAGAAGCCCATCAATGAAAAGAAAATGGAGGCCGTATACATATTGCCCAATTCAGCCGATAACCACTCACCGGGCTCAATTTTCTCTCTCACAAAATTTTGGTAGTCTCCCGTTTTTGACAAGCCTTTCAACCACAATCCAAATTCTTTCGTATCGGCTTTTGGGGCTTCGCCCAACTCAGGCATGGTTTGCTGCAACCCTGAGTTTACTTTCCATATGCGATCGTACCAAAAATTCACCGCTATTTTTCTGCCTTGATAACAGAATGGCAGATGAAATACCCAACCATCAAAATTTTGCAAATCGGCACCACTTTTCTCCAAGAATCTGCCCAGGGCACTATCCATCCGATCGCGGTAGCAAGCATTGGAATAAGCACCATTGTAAACGGGCTCCTTCCTTAAAACGGGGAAATACTCGCCGGGAATGGTTCCTAAACCGTTGGTGGCTCCCTCATTGCCTTTGCCATCATTGGGTGACTGGGTCGGATTTAGCCAAGTGTTTAATTTCTCACGGGCCTCATCTGTAAGCGACAAAAGTGCACTGAGTTCTTCGGCAAGCTCCCTTTTGCCGTATTTGAGGTAAGGCTTATAAAAGTCAAAATCGGCCTTGGTATCCACCCCAATGATGGACGCATAATCAACGAATGCCGGATTGTCTTCAATTAAACAGGCTATAGCTCCGGCACCTTGGGTGTACTCTCCCCCGCTGTGTAAATCGTATTTAGCAACATCGGCCGCCACCACTACACACCTTCGGCCCGGATTTAATCGTACATAATCGATGCAATTTTGTAAGGCATCAACTTCCCCAACACAGGCAAAGGTCATATCGAGTAAATCGAGATGAGAAGCATCAAAATCATAACGCTTTGCTAAGGAAGCAAGGGCATAAGTTGCAGTGGGCTTCGCCCCATCCATCGCACTCTCCGTGCCCAGGTAAATTCTGTCGATGCCCTTGAAAAAAGCATCCAAATCATCCCCTTCCTTTGCCGCATTCTTCCACAAATCTTCCAGCGCATTTGCAATGAGCACATCCATGCTTTCATCTGCTTTGCATACCGCCATTTTGCGTAAACCCAGCCCATTGGTCAATTTCTCAGGAATAATTCCTCTGGCATTGGCGAGTTCATTTATCTCTACATAGGATTGGGGGATGTAGAAGCCAATTTGGCTAATACCTACATTTGTGAAGGGAAGCGATGTGTTTGTCATGATAAAAGACTAATTAAAATAACCCCAGTTCACGCTTGAATGTTTTATCAAAACTAAAAAGTGATGTTTTCAATCAGCTCAAGTGTATCGCTCGAAAGAACTTTTGGACATATGCTCAAAGATGTGGGAGATTATCCTAATGGAGAATAAGACGAATATTTTCGGAATAATTGGAACCGATTCTCTCTACAAGAATCTCAGCGGTTAGTTTATCTTCATTGGTGAATCAAACCGCACGTTATATACAGAATCAAGGAAGTAAGAACCTCAACGCTCTAATAGAGTAAATGAAAAAAGAATAATAGCACTGAAGACTTACCATTTTTAGGGAAGTTTACAAAGAGCAAGGAGAGTTTAATCAGTGATGCTTCACTATAGTTACTCCGCCTCCAAACTTCACGTCCAAAGGTTTTTCTCCCAGTATTCGTGGAAATACGCTTTCCTCTTATTCCTGCCTTTAAGGCGATGGAGATTTCAGAAGTAAAGAAAGTATCGAAATTCTAAAAAAATAGATATTGTAGTTTCGAAACCACCCTTTTCGTTGTGAAGACAGTATACAGCACAATTGATGTCTTTTGAAAAGAAGTCTTTAATCATTGGAAGTCAAAATGCTGTTACCTACAAGGATGTTTTTGGTTTCTTTTTGCGTTAGTTACTTCCCGATACAAAATCGACCAAAAATCGAATCGAGTAGATCGTCGTTGGTTACCTCCCCGGTGATTAGGCCGAGGTGATAAAGCGCCTGCCGGATGTCTAGGGCAACCAAATCGCTACTGAGACCGGATTCTAAACCGTTCAAGACATCTGTCAAAGAAGCAGCACTATTGCCCAGCGCTTCCATATGACGGGTGTTTGTCACCATGGTTTCATTGCCAAATTCGTAATTCGAAGCAATGGTCTCTAATCGTTGAATAAGCGGCTCAACAACCTTGTCTTTGGCAGATATAAATATGGTTTCATTCGGCCAGTTGGCAGGATCTGCTTGGATGCCATCGCATTTATTGGCCACAACTAATCGATGCCGAACATCCGGGAGTTCATTAAGCTCAATTTCCAGCTCAGCCGGCGAAGTACTTTGGATGTCAAAAAGATAAACGATAAGCTGAGCCTTGGTCATCTCGCTTTTTGCTTTGCCAACACCAATCTGCTCTATGGTATCACCAGACTCCCGAAGTCCTGCTGTATCTACCAGTCGGAATTGGATGCCATTTAAGGTGAAAACTTCTTCAATCGTATCCCGTGTGGTGCCAGCAATATCCGAGACAATCGCTCGCTCTTCGTTCAATAACGCATTTAACAAAGTTGATTTTCCGGCATTGGGTTTTCCGGCAATCACTGTTGTGATACCGTTTTTCAGAACATTTCCTGATGCAAATGAGGCTCTCAACTTTTCAATTCGAGTGAGTAACTCTTCCACCAGGGCTTTTAACTTCGGGCGGTTGGCAAACTCAACGTCTTCTTCACCAAAATCATTTTCCAATTCGATTAGGGCAGCGAAATCAATCAGTTCTTGTCGCAAGTACGCGATATCATCACTGAAGCCACCACGTATTTGTTGAATGGCCATTTGCAAACCGGCCTCACTTGAACTGTGAATCATATCGGCAACTGCTTCAGCTTGGGCCAAGTCCAATTTCTTATTGAGAAACGCTCGCAAGGTGAATTCGCCTGGTTCCGCCATTCGAGCCCCATTTTTTACCAAAGTCTCCAATACTCGTTTCACGATGTATGGAGATCCATGACAAGAGATTTCAGCGCTGTCTTCACCGGTGTACGATTGCGGATTTCGAAACAGGGTTACAATTACTTCATCAACCGTTGTGTCTCCATCAAGTATGTGACCGTAATGGGCGGTGTAGCCTTCTTTAGTTGATATATCCTTCGAAAAACACTTGTTTAAAATCTCGAAACTGTTCGAACCTGAAAGGCGCACAACTGCGATGGCGCTAACTCCGCTCGGGGTCGCTGGTGCCGCTATAGTTGAATCGAGATTTAACATAAGGCAAAGGTAGGGGAGAATTGAAAATTAGGAGTGGAAAGTTGAAGGTGGAGAGTGGAGAGTGGAGAGTGGAAAATTAGCTAATGGCAAATGGCCAACGGCTAACAGCCTATCCAAAAACAAAGGTAAAACCCAACCCAAACGCCAGTTAATGGTTTGCGTTAACGGTTAACGTTTTGACCTAGAAATTCAAGCTCATGCTGTACTTGCTGTAGAACTCAAGGATTTCATTCACCGCCTCATCAGCAGTATCAACAAGCTTAAACAAGTACATATCTTCCGCACTGATGTTGTGCTCTTTTTTCAACATGGTTTCTTTAATCCACTCGATAAGTCCGCTCCAAAACTCGCTTCCAACCAAGATGATTGGGAACTTCGCGGTTTTCTGCGTTTGAACAAGCGTAAGTGCTTCGAACAATTCATCGAGGGTTCCAAAGCCACCCGGAAGCACGATAAAACCTTGCGCGTACTTCATAAACATCACCTTGCGCACAAAGAAAAAGTTGAAGTTAATCAGCTTGTCATTGTCGATATATGGATTTGCCGACTGCTCAAATGGTAGTTCAATGTTTAACCCCACAGATGCACCTTTTTCATTGCTTGCACCGAGATTACCAGCTTCCATAATACCCGGTCCTCCACCAGTAATGACTCCAAGACCTACACCGGCAAGTTTCTGACCAATCTCTGTTGCCATCTCGTAATACTTTGTACCCGGTTTAGTTCGCGCCGACCCAAATACGGATACGCAAGGACCAATCTTCGCCAAGGTGTCGTAACCTTCCACGAATTCAGCCATTACTTTGAAAATATTCCAGCTGTCGGAACTCTTTATCTCAGGCCATTGCTTAATCTCAAATGCCTTTTTTATTCTATCGTTTAAATCCATTAGTTGATATCGTTATCTAAAATATTGTTTGTTCTTTTATTGGAACGTGCAAGTAACAACATTCCATATGTAAAACCCCCGTTGATTAGAATTAGTTCAAACCCGGGCTTGTATCCAGTCCACCACGACGGTGAGCAGGTGTAATACACCCAAGTTAGTGCAATTGAAATAATGGTGATTACTGGAATATAGTTGTCTACTACTTTGTTGTTGGTCATTATCCCGAAGAAGAACAGACCCAGCAGTGGCCCGTACGTAAATCCAGCCGCGGTGAACAGTTGTTTGATTACCGCCTCATCGTTTATCTGATTGAA
>CAJXLR010000044.1 GCA_913056425.1 uncultured Bacteroidota bacterium | reverse complement strand
CCAACAATGGCAGCAGCAGATCCTACCTACAAAGAAGAAGATGTAATCTCTATGTTCAGCGGTGTTTATACTGATGTTACTGTTGAAACTTGGAGAACTACTTGGTCTCAGGGAACTTTAACAGACGTTAAAGTGGACGGTAACGATGTAAAGAAATACTCTGACCTTAATTTCGTTGGAATCGAGCCAGGTACAGCCAACTTGATTGACGCAAGCGGCATGGAGCACATCAACTTGGACATTTGGTCACCAAACTCAACCGAATTCAAAATCAAATTAGTAGATTTCGGTGCTGATGGCGCTTTCCAAGGTGGCGACGACACTGAGCACGAATTAGTTTTCTCTGCTCCTAAAACAGAAGAGTGGGTAAACTACCACATTCCGTTGAGCGATTTCACTGGAATGACTTCAAGAGAGCACATCGCCCAAATGATTTTTGTATCTGCTCCTACCGGAACAAGTGTGATCTACGTAGACAATGTATTCTTCAGTAAAGAGGCAAAATTGGCTGAGCCAACAATGGCAGCAGCAGATCCTACCTACAAAGAAGAAGATGTAATCTCTATGTTCAGCGGTGTTTATACTGATGTAACGGTTGAAACTTGGAGAACTTCTTGGTCAGAGGGAACTTTGACAGATGTAAAAGTTGACGGTAACGACGTAAAGAAATACTCTGACCTTAATTTCGTAGGAATCGAGCCAGGTACTGCGAACTTGATTGATGCAAGCGGCATGGAGCACATCAACTTAGATGTTTGGTCTCCTAACTCTACTGAGTTCAAGATTAAGTTGGTCGATTTCGGTGCGGATGCAGCATTCGGTGGAGGTGATGACACTGAGCACGAACTAGTTTTTAGTGCGCCAAAAACAGAAGAGTGGGTGAACTACCACATTCCATTGAGCGATTTCACAGGCATGACTTCAAGAGAGCATATCGCTCAAATGATTCTTGTATCAGCTCCTACCGGAACAAGCGTAATCTACGTAGATAATGTGTTCTTCAGTAAAGAGGCAAATAGCAGCGTAAGCGAGTCTGACTTCAATCGCTTAAACATCTACCCAAACCCAGCGTCTAGCACGTTGAACTTGGATCTAGAAATGAATTCTGGTTCAGTACTAGGTTACACTATTACAGACTTGAATGGAAAAGTTCTTTCAAACGGGACTGCTGCTCAAGCATCTGTTGACGTGTCAACTTGGGTATCAGGTGTATACTTTGTAAATGTTGAGACTACAAAGGGATCATACGCTCAAAAAGTATTGATTAAATAATTGATCTGTTTATAAATCGTAATTCGAGTCCGGGTGGAAACATCCGGGCTTTGATTATGCATTTAGGACAATAAAGAACTTGGTTTCTATTGCTGAGCAATTTTGCTCATTGTATGACCTCGTTTCCCAAAGGGAGCGAGGTTTTACTTTTTTATAGATTCTTTGTTCAATATGATAAAACCTCCTCGAAGTAACTTCCCATCCTGATAGAGGTTACTGCAGGCTGTCTTAAAATGGGTATTGACATAGGCTTCCTCCGTTCCAAAATTGATGAAGGTCACTGAGGTTGGTCGTGTTATCATTAAAACATCAAAGTTGTTATCTAGAACAACATCTTCAGTGTTGTTCAACAAACCTTCTTCCTTAAGGCTATCTAGTTTAAGATTCAAACCATTGGTGAGGTTCAAATCAATATATCCCCAACTTGTCTCTTCTGAAACGATCAGTGGCCTCCCTTTCACTGCGTAGCAGCACACTAACAATTGTTTAAGTTGGACACTGTCAAGACTGTCTCCCAGCACATAGTTCAAAATCACACGATTTTCTCCTTGAGTTGAATCGATCTTGTTGAATAGCTTGATGTAGTCTTCCGTTAATACTTGTGCTCGTGCAAGCTTGTTTAGCTGCATCGCTAGCGTATCACTGACATGGTACTGATCAAGTTTATCGCACTCTGCTAAATTGTTGACGTACAATGCACCGTGCTCATCATCTTCGTTTGCGGTGCTACAACTTGCTATAAATACTGAGAGCGTTAAAGCGATGATGCCAACACCAATTAATTGCTTTGTCCATCGACAGATAGTCATGGGTCAAAGATAAATCTTGAAAACGCGAATTGTTATTGAATAACTCTCGACTTCGCTTTGTTCATATAGAAGTCGGCTAGGGGGAAGATTGGTTTCTTAACGATGTTCCCAATTTCGACACTCATCTCGCGACATACTCGTTCAAGTTGTTCCCTGAAGTAGTAGGCAATGGAACCCACAAAATGCACCTTTACTTCTTGGTGTTTAGCAAAACACTTGATGTGAATGTCTGTAAAGTGCTGCAGACCCTTGTAAATCATGTCTTCAAAGTATGGGTGGTCTTCGTGCTTAGATACAAACCGCATGAAAGAGGCCAGGTAAACATTAACGTGAGGCCTATGATAAACATGTGTGAAAACCGTTTCCTTTGATACGTCGTATAACGATTCAAATTCCGTAGCTAAGTCTTCCGGCATCCGATTGTACAGATAGCTTGATAATAGTTGTTTACCGAAGTACGATCCACTTCCCTCATCACCGAAAATATATCCGAGGGCAGGAACTTCACTGTGGGTCTTGTTGCCATCGTAGTAACATGAGTTTGATCCCGTACCTAGAATACAAGCAATACCTTCTTCTTCACCACAAACTGCAAGCGCTGCACCAACCATATCTTCATCCACTACAAGCTCATCTGTATTTGTGAAGATATTGCGTAAAGCACGTTCTACAATTAGGTTGCGCTCAGGACTTGAACACCCCGCACCGTAGTAATACACTTCTTTAATGGAAGGTGCATATTTGATTAGGGTCTCACTTTTTTCAATTTCCGATTGAATCAAATCCGTGGGGTGGAAGAATGGGTTAAACCCCATGGTTTTAGCAATTATCTGCTCGCTTTCATCTACGATTAACCAATCGCACTTTGTTGATCCACTATCTGCTACAAGAATCATATTAAATCTCCGTAATTTACAAACTTAGTGTACAATTTACACTTTCTAAACGAAAAATTAAGAATCGAAAAATATAAATTCGTTTCCGTTTTAGAATAGATATTTGACCAAACCAATTTAGAATTGACCACTTTAATGCGCGAAACTTCAAATCACGAGCTCAATCCCAACGTATCGGTTGATAATGTCATACTCGGATTTGATGATGATGAAATAAAAGTATTACTGATAGAACGGCAACCGGCAGGAAGCAGCAACGGGTCTCTCGCATTACCGGGAAACCTTATATACGACGATGAGACGCTAGACCAAGCGGCGAAACGTGTTTTGATGGAATTAACCGGTATCAGCGACATTTACCTTCAACAATTTCATACGTTTGGCGATCCAGGTCGGATTACAAAGAAGCAAGATATTGAGTGGTTGAAAGCGGTTAGGGCACATCCTGAAGCGCGCGTTATAACAGTCGCATATTTCTCGCTAATCCGAATTGATGAATATGAGCCAACACCGAGCGCTTTTGCAAAGAATGCCATTTGGGTACCAGTGGATGAGGTCAAAAGTTTGGTTTTTGATCACAATGAAATTCTGAACAAAGCATTAGTCGACGTGCAACAGAAACTCTATCATCAACCAATCGCTTTTAAACTTCTTCCGGAAAAGTTCACGCTTGCCCAACTTCAACGGGTTTACGAAATAATATTACAGACCGAATTGGATAAGCGAAATTTTCGACGCAAAATTTTGAAGACCGGATTTGTATTGCCACTCGATGAGAAACAACAAGGTGTAGCACATAAGCCGGCAACGCTTTATATGTTCGACCAATCCAAGTTCAACGGAGGACTACAAGTATCTCATTTCTAAAATCGGTTTGTGCTCTTTACTCATATGTTATAGCTTCGCACCCAACAAGGGGTGCTTTTGGTCTACAGACTGATTGCTGAGAACATACCCAAATAACCTGATGCAGGTAATGCTGCCGTAGGGATGTCTCTCGACTCCTGTATTGAATTTACAGGAATGAAAAAAACATTATTCACTATGCTTTTCTGCGTCACAGTGGCGTGGGTAAATGCACAAATCAACGTTACTGGGAAAGTTGTTTCAAATGGTTTTGGAGTACCCAATGCATTCATAACGTTCAAAAACTCGATGGGCGAATGGTCTACCGAGTCACAAGAAAATGGAAGTTTCTCACTGGCGGTGCCCCAAGGGAATTATACCGTAAGAACACGCCACGTTAGTTACGAAGATGCAGTCCAAACGGTAATCGTTAACCAAGAAGTCAATAGTTTTATTCTTGAAATGACTGCCCAAGTAAACCACTTAGACGCGGCAATTATTTCGACGGTACGAGCGCGTAAAACCACACCGTCTACTCAAACGAATTTGACGAAAGTTGACTTGGTTCAAATGGATCAACAACAAGACTTTCCATTCTTATTAAACTTGACGCCATCAACCGTTGTCTCTTCAGACGCAGGAAATGGTATTGGATATACAGGAATCCGAATTCGAGGCATTGACCCTACTCGAGTGAATGTCACGATAAATGGAATACCTCTGAACGATGCTGAGAGTCAAGGCGTGTTCTGGGTGAATCTACCGGATTTAGCAAGTTCTACCCAAAGTGTTCAAATTCAACGTGGAGTTGGTACCTCTTCGAACGGTGCAGCTGCGTTTGGTGCAAGTGTGAACATCCGCACAAATAATTTGGACAAGGAGCAATTCAGTCAGCTCACTACCGGTTTTGGAAGCTTTGGAAGTCAGCGCTATACTTTTACGCATAATACAGGTCGGTTGAAAAACAACTTGGCGTTTCAAGTACGGGGAAGCTTAATTGAAAGTGATGGCTTTATAGATCGAGCATCAACCAACCTAAGAAGTGCGAATCTTATCGGGGCTAAATACTGGGATAAGGCTTCGTTGAAAGCCAATGTTTTACTTGGTCAAGAGCGCACGTACCAAGCATGGTGGGGAATTCCT
The DNA here is from genome assembly GCA_913056425.1 of uncultured Bacteroidota bacterium. Taxonomy (GTDB): domain Bacteria; phylum Bacteroidota; class Bacteroidia; order NS11-12g; family UBA9320; genus UBA987. Next base: position 5,025 of record CAJXLR010000044.1, on the reverse strand, counting down.
CAACCGCTATTTGAACAAAACACTCCGGAATTGCAGCGTTATATAAACGAACTATGGATTACAGGAGATGATCTCGAAAACCTGAACAATTCGGACCGGCGCACATACAACTATTATACTTATGAGAATGAGGTTGATAACTACAATCAGAATCACTATCAGTTGTTTTTTGATCGAAGTGTTGATACCAGTTGGGATTTGCACCTAGCCGGTTACCTAACCACGGGAGCGGGTTATTTTGAGCAGTATCGCCCAGATGAAGATTACAGCGATTACAATATCCCAACATCAATACAACCTGGCGATACATCGAATTCAGGTGAATTGGTTAGGCGACGATGGTTGGACAATACGCTTATCGGTGCTCTTACCTCATTAACCTATCAAAAGGGAAGAGTGGATGGTTCGTTAGGATTTGGGATGAACCAATACGCCGGAAAGCATTTTGGCGAAGTAATCTCCACCGGTTTCACTGCATATGAAGGAATTAATCAGCGTTACTACGACAATGATGCATTGAAGACTGAAGTAAATGTTTTTGGAAAGCTGAGTTATCGTATGGGTGCCTTTGTGCCTTATCTTGATTTACAGTTCCGTCAGATTGGTTACACGTTCGAAGGATTCGACAATCAGTATGAGTTTACCGAGCAATCGGTTAATTATGGATTCTTTAATCCGAAAGTAGGATTCAGTTATTTGTTTAATAATGCGATGTTTTACACCATGTATGCTCGTGGCAATCGAGAGCCGGTTCGCGATGATTTCAGAAATAGCCCGCCCGATAATTGGCCTCAGCCGGAACAACTCGATAATATTGAAATTGGATATCGCTACAGCAGAAAGCGAAGTAGCTTCACAATCAATGGGTACTTCATGGAGTACAAAAACCAACTTGTTCTCACAGGTGCGGTAAATGATGTTGGGGAGCCAATTCGGGCAAATATGGAAGAAAGCTTTAGACGTGGAATAGAGCTGGAAGCACAAACTTCGCTCACTAACAAGCTTCAAATCGGTGGTAACCTCAACGTATCTACAAATAAGATTGCTTCGTTTACCGAGGAAGTTGGAAGCTGGGATACATCTGCTAACTTGAGCATCTTGCGCGAGAATACAGATATCTCATTCTCACCGAACTTGATAGGGGCTTTGATACTTGGCTACAAGGTGAACAACAACTGGATGTTCCAAGCAAATACCAAATATGTGTCAAAACAGTATTTGGACAATACACAGAGTGATGATCGTTCATTACCTGCTTTTACCGTTGTAAATGCGTCTGCATCCTATACGGCAGATTCGCTCATAGGAACTAAGTCGTTCTCCTTTGGTGTTTATTTGAACAATTTACTTGACGCAAAATATGCACCCCTGGGATATACGTATAGTGGAGTTTTAGCGGTTCAGCGATCCGACTTCAATTATGTCTTCCCAATGGCAGGACGAAATGTGATGGTAAAAGCGAGTATCCGACTCTAAAATTGTAATCTTGTAATTCAAATTGTAAAACATGGCAACAGGATTATTACATGCACATTCAGGCCTTCGTTGGCTCATATTATTGTTATTGGTTGTAACCATCATCATGGCATTCGTCGGTTGGTTTGGCAAGAAACCATTTACTCAAACCAACAAGAGACTCTTGTTATTCTCAACGATTGTTTCCGATGTACAACTCTTGATTGGATTGGTGATGTATTTTTTCACCAGCAGTATTACCAAAACTGCTTTTCAAGACTTTGGATATGCGATGAAAACACCTGAGTTGAGGTATTTTGCAGTAGAGCACATTCTCGTGATGATTATCGCAATTGCGTTGCTTCACATCGGCAAAGTAAGAGCAACTAAGCAATCTACGGATGAAGGCAAACACAAGCAGACAGCAATCTTCTTTACGATTTCATTGCTGCTCATGTTGAGCCGTATTCCTTGGTAGAAGAAGGACACAACTTTTCTAATCCACACGCACTACGAAGTGAGATCGTAGTTTGTTTGGTCTATTTACTTTTGTGCTATGCTAATCAGGAAAGACTTCGTTGCGCTTGTATGCTTTTCAGTTATCTCGTGTTTTCAGTTTTAGAGCTTTACTCAGTTTGTAATTCGTTACGAACGAGACGCTAAAATTGAGAGCTGGGAATCGGTTATCGCTTCGATTAGCGACGACCTGTTTTTCTCAAGGGTATTTCAAAGTTGGTGCAATCGTCATACTTCTTCGCACCAATGGTTCTTTGATACGTCACTGTCGCGATCACATAGTGATCGTTATTGGAAGGATTACCTCGCTTTGTTCCAGCAACCATACCTGAAGTTGAGCGATCGGCAAGAGTTGCGGCAGTGGCGCCTCCGGATTCCGCGAGTTGAGCGGCATCAACATAGGTAGTTGAAACATCGTCCAGGTAATCCGTAAATGTGATACGGTATCCCAAGTGAAATTTAAGATTGGAAATACGATTTAATGGTAAGCCATAACCCACTCCGAGTGGTATGGCAACGACAAATCTTTTGTAGGGCTGTTCACCGCCTTCAAACAGTTGGCCTTCTGTACCCAATGGTCTCAGAGCAATCCAATTGTCACCCAATTTTGCCTTGGGTTTAAAGTATGCAGCGGAAACACCTCCACTAACAAAAAAGCGGTTGAGTCGCAGTGATCGAGCGAAAGGGTACGCCTCACTTACAAGCGAGATTTCTACCAAATCTGTATTCGCAGAAAGGTTTCTATAAGATCGGCCCCGGTTTGTTGTATACTGATCTTTAGCTACGAGTTGGGTGGCTATCAAGTTTAGACCCAGACTAAGGTTTTTGTGGTGTCTTGTAAGACCAACGCCAAATGCAGGTCTTGTAGCTCTTAAATCAAAATCCCGAAAGTCGTTGTGAGCCTGTAAAGGACCGCCACCAAGGTCGCTAAACATGTTTGAAGCACCAATGGTTAGATTGTACGACCATGATTTTGAACGAGAGAATTGAGCAGATGAAAAACTAGAAATCAACAAGAGCGAAACAACAATTAGAGAACGCATCATAACAGAAACTTTAAGATTAAACGAAAAAAAACCTGGGGTTTACATGCCCTCGTCCGCCTCTGTCACTCCGCATCTAACATGTAAGCCTTTGTTTATATGGTCTTTAGGGAACCGAAATGGTTGCGTGACTATCGAAAAATGACAGTCACGGGATACAAATGATAGTAATACTATTACATAAAGTAGTTAAATACTTTTTTTCGAAAGTATTTTGAACCTTTGCAGAAACAATTTGTTCTATAACGGATGAAACACTTGATGGAACAGCTTCAGGTATCACTAAATTCTAACCTGTACTTAAAAGACCCAAAGTCTACAGAATTGGGAGAACGCATCGTACAGCGTGGGATGGAAATGATTGATGAAGTGGGCTTAGAGCAGTTTACGTTCAGAAAGCTCGCCAACGATATAGGTACCACCGAGACTTCGGTTTACCGGTATTTCTTGAATAAACATCGATTACTGTTGTACTTAACCAGCACCTATTATGCATGGTTGGAGTATCAACTCATTATCGCGACTTCAAATGTCCCATCGGCCGAGGAAAAGCTTAAGAACGTAATCAACCTATTGGTTTCATGCGACCAAGAAACCAGTTCGTTTAATGGTTTGAACTTAAAGGTGCTCACTCGCCTGGTAATATCAGAATCATCGAAAGCCTATCTAACCAAACAAGTAGATACAGGAAACAAGGATGGCTTATTCTCAGGTTACAAGAGGTTGGTTAACCGACTAGCAGAAATCAGCCTAGAGATTAATCCGGATTACCAGTATCCCCATGCACTCATGTCAACAATGATTGAGGGTATACATCACCAAAAATACTTTGCAGATCACCTACCGGCACTTACCGACCATGGGGCCACAGTGGATCATCTTGAAACTTTTTATCAAAACATGGTTCTATCAACCTTAGCAAACAATCATGTCTAACACCACTTTAACGCCGTTACGCAGATTTCTTAACCTTCTCAAGGTAGATCGTCAGGAAATTGGAAGTATATATGTTTATGCCTTATTCAATGGTATTGTATCGCTCTCTCTACCCCTCGGTATCCAAGCGATAATAAATTTGATTAGTACGGGTCAGATGTCCACCACTTGGATTGTGTTAGTAGCCTTCGTAATCGCCGGTGTTGCATTTACCGGTATTATGCAAATCATGCAACTGACTATAACGGAGAACTTGCAGCAAAAGATTTTTGCACGTTCTGCATTTGAGTTCACGTATCGAATTCCTCGTATGAAACTGGAGTTTGTAGATAAACGCTACATCCCGGAGTTGGTGAATCGATTTTTTGATACACTTTCCGTTCAGAAAGGATTATCAAAGATTTTGATGGATTTCAGTAGTGCGTCCTTACAGATTTTGTTCGGGTTAATACTCCTTTCCTTCTACCATCCATTCTTCATCATTTTCAGCTTATTACTAATCATTGTGGTCTACATCATTTTCCGATATACCATACCACGCGGTTTGAAAACTAGTTTGGTGGAATCTACCTTCAAATACGAAGTAGCTCATTGGTTGGAAGAGCTTGCAAGAACCATGGAGACATTCAAACTCGCAGGGAAGACACCGCTACCTATGGATAAAACAGATGAGGTGGTTCACGGTTATTTGACATCTAGAAAAGCGCACTTCCGCACACTACTGGTACAGTACATTAACCTCGTTGGATTTAAGGTGATTATCGCGGCCAGTCTTTTGATTATTGGTAGTTTACTTGTGATCAACGAGCAGATGAATATTGGACAGTTCGTTGCCTCAGAAATCATCATTATTCTCGTGCTTTCTTCGATTGAAAAGCTCATTGTAAGTGTTGAGACTATTTATGATGTGCTCACTTCCATCGAGAAGATTGGATCTGTGACGGATATTCCTCTGGAGTATGATGGTGGTTCACTTGAAACAACAACCGGGAAAGGAATGGAAGTAGAGCTTCGCAATTTGTCGTATCAGTTTCACGATGATAGTAGACCTCTGCTCAAAAACATAAACCTAAAA
>CAJXLR010000043.1 GCA_913056425.1 uncultured Bacteroidota bacterium | reverse complement strand
GGGGTTGATATCAATAGGTTCTATATCCAACCCAGTTTTGGTTTCATTTCACAACATCGCAACTTCCAGAATCACCTTACATTCCGCGTTTCACATGTTGCATATGAAGACCAAATCAATGGGCCTAGCGCGTTTGGAGTTAATTTCTTCGAACCTTCGTATTCATTCCGCGCAGGTTCTCCGTATGTAAAATTCCACATGCAGTTAGGTCTTTCTCTCGCTATGGGCAGCTTAGAGAGCAGACCAAACGACTACGCTCACGACCCATTTATTTTTGGTTTTGGGGTGAATGCCAATCTCAATGTGTTTGGTAAAAGTCGCAGACCTGCCAACTAAATACGACAAATCGTGTTGTATTAAGTGAAAATTAATTTTCCATTGGTGCAGCGTTTCACCAATGCTTAACGTCTTGAAATTGTGACAGTTGTTGAATTACCAACATACACAACGATAGATTATGACAAATTAATTATTGGGTTGGCACAATAATTATTCATACCTTTGAAAGATATAGCTATGAAGAGAACTCTACTCCTTTTATTTATTTCCATGGGCTTGATGTCGTTCAGCGCGCCTGTTTCCACTTGGATGGATTCAGAAGGCAACACCATCAAATTAGGGCAGAACTACCCTAACCCAGCTATCGGAAAAACATTTATTGAAGTAAGCTTTGTTGGCGAAGCCACATTAACTGTATACAACGTTGTAGGGAAAGTAATTGAAGAACGCGTTGTAACTTCAAACGTTATCACACTCGACTTATCTGATTACACCGAAGGTATTTATCTGTACACTCTTGAGTCGAACGGTGAAAAACTAACAAAGAGAATGACGGTTAAGAAACCGTAACGAATTTATACTCACAAAAAAGCCGACTCGATTGAGTCGGCTTTTTTTATGCGATCACTTTTATTCTTCTGGGATCGCCTTCAATATTTCGATTGCAGCCTCGCTCAATACAGTTCCGGGTCCAAAGACAAACGAGACTCCCCTCTCCTTGAGATAGTTGTAATCTTGTTCGGGTATTACGCCACCGGCAACCACAATCACATGCCCCATATTTAAACGACGCAATTCCTCAACCACTTCTGGCACCAACGTCTTGTGACCTCCTGCTAAACTGGAAATTCCCAAAACGTGCACGTCATTATCCACCACCTGTCGAGCTACTTCTTCCGGGGTTTGGAATAACGGCCCTACGTCTACATCAAAGCCAATGTCGGCAAATCCAGTCGCGATTACCTTGGCACCTCGATCGTGACCATCTTGTCCCATCTTCGCTACCAATATCCGTGGTCGTCGACCATTTTTAGTGGCAAAAGCATCGGACGCCTCTACCGCGCGTTGAAAGTGTTCATCTGTTTTCACCTCACTCGAATATACACCACTTACGGCTCTTGGTGTCGCTTGGTATCTACCGAAGACCTCTTCTACCGCAGCACTTATTTCTCCTAACGTTGCACGCAACTCAGCTGCTTTCACACAAGCTTCGAGCAAATTGCCATCGCCGGTTTCCGCAATTTGAGTAAGCTCTTTTAAACTGTTTTGAACGGCTTGCTCATTACGTTCTTGGCGAATTTGATTTATTCGGTTAATCTGATTGTTGCGCACTTCTTCGTTGTTTATTTCCAGTATATCTACCTCCGTTTTTTCATCGGTTCGATACTTATTTACACCCACAATTACATCGGAACCACTGTCGATTCGCGCTTGCTTTCGAGCGGCAGATTCCTCAATACGCATTTTAGGTACTCCAGCTTCAATGGCTTTTGACATTCCACCGAGTTCTTCGATTTCCTGAATGTATTCCCAGGCTTTCTCCGCCAGCTCATGTGTAAGCGTTTCAACATAATAGCTTCCGGCCCAAGGATCAACCACATCGGTTAAACCGGTTTCCTGCTGCAAGTAAATTTGTGTATCGCGCGCAATCTTTGCCGAAAAATCAGTGGGTAACGCTATGGCCTCATCCAACGCATTTGTGTGCAACGATTGAGTTCCACCCATTGCAGCTGCTTTGGCTTCAATACAGGTACGAGCGACATTGTTGAATGGATCTTGCTCAGTTAAACTCCAACCACTGGTTTGACAATGGGTTCTCAACGCCATCGACTTTGGATTCTGCGGATTAAACTGTTTGATAATCTTCGCCCACAACAATCTTCCTGCGCGCAGTTTGGCCACTTCCATGAAGTAGTTCATGCCTATCCCCCAAAAGAAGCTTAATCGCGGTGCAAATGAATCCACGTCAAGACCGGCTTCAATTCCGGTGCGCACATATTCCAATCCATCAGCGAGCGTGTACGCTAATTCGATAGCCGCATTTGCTCCGGCTTCTTGCATGTGGTAGCCACTTATACTAATGGAGTTAAATCGAGGCATATTAGCTGAAGTGTATTTGAAAATATCACTCACAATACGCATAGACTGAGCCGGTGGGTAGATGTACGTATTCCGCACCATGAACTCCTTTAGAATGTCGTTCTGGATTGTTCCGCTGAGTTGTTCAGCACTTACGCCTTGTTCCTTCGCTGCAACGATGTAAAACGCCATGATAGGCAGAACAGCGCCATTCATTGTCATCGAGACAGACATTTTGTCCAATGGAATTCCATCGAACAAAATCTTCATATCTTCAACCGAATCTATGGCCACACCTGCCATTCCCACATCTCCCTTCACTCTTGGGTGGTCGGAATCATATCCTCGGTGCGTTGCTAAGTCAAACGCAACCGACAAACCTTTCTGTCCGGCAGCCAGGTTGCGACGATAGAAAGCATTCGATTCTTCTGCGGTACTAAAACCTGCATATTGTCGGATGGTCCATGGTCGAGCGGCATACATAGACCCATATGGTCCGCGTAAGTTTGGTGCCAAGCCGGATACATACTTTGCTGCGTCTGGCAAGTCTTTAACGAAATACTCGCTTCGAATCGGAATCCCTTCCGGTGATTCGTTCGACGTCGTTTTCGAAACCTCTTCTTTTAATACGTATTCAACGTTTTCCAGTAGCGCAGTGCATAGATAGTTTACCAAGTAATTTCCGCGCGTTGTGTCCCGCACCCAATCTATATGGCTTTCAAAACGGAGCAAGTGACCGATGTTTCTAGCCCATTGTACGCTCTGTAAAGAGGGTTTTTGTTCATAACGTTGGATGTATACCAAATCAGCACCTCCGAGGATTGCAGACATTGCTTTAGTGGTGGTTCTTAGCAAATTGGTGTAATCGCGTTCTGCTGCATTGTGCGGACTGCACTTAGCCGTGATTAACGGACATTTTCCTCCGAAGACAGCTTCCAGCGCCAAGCGTAAACTCTTTAGACGAGCCAACTCAAAAAAGAAGTTGGTCCCTAGCGTTACCTCAACATTGACATATTCGTGAATAGGTCGTACCAGTTTGTGCTGTTCTCCAAGGTTCTTGAACTCTTTCGCTTTCTCTACGAAATATCTAATTTCTCCTTCACCCACAATGTTGGCGTTGGGGTTAATGATTGAGAATGGAGTACATCGTTCGTTCGCATTCTCAAACCAATGAGCATTTGACACAGATGGTTTCAGGTTCAGAACCGCTTCACCGCTCTCACAACTCTCCGGTGCAACACCCAAATTGTACCACGCTCCCCCTTTAGTCGGGGCATCGAACGCAACAAACTCGACATCGTTGTAAAAATTCTCAGGAGTGTCCTCAAAATGATCAACAACCAAATTCCATGAACTTGGCATCGTTTGGGGCCCTCCTGTGATGACAGGTGAATTCGTTTGATCCAAGAACGGAGTGACGTCTATCCCGTACCAGTCTGCATTCAAGTCGTCAATGGATTTTTCTTTCAGTTCGGAATTGATCTTGTCTAACCATTCCTTCCGTGTAGGGAAATCAAATTCATCAAAGTTTAAGTTGGTGTTGCTCATTTCCGCAAAAGTAAACAACCGGCAGGATTAGTCTGTTCAGTAACCAGAGCATCGTATTTTTGTGCCTTATGATTGGAGCCATGCAATATCAATACATAACAACCTCGGTTGACGATAACGTACAAATTATCACGATCAACCGTCCAGAAAAAATGAATGCGCTGAACGCTCAGCTGTTGCAAGAAGTTAAATCTGCAGTTGAAGCCGGTAATTCGGATGACGATGTACACGGAATAATCATCACCGGTATTGGGGAGAAAGCATTTGCCGCAGGTGCGGATATCGCAGAGTTTAAAAACTTTTCCGTAGCAGAAGGTCAAAAACTAAGTGCCGACGGACATGAAGTGATGAATACGGTAGAACGCTCACCAAAACTAGTTATTGCTGCTGTCAACGGTTTTGCGTTAGGCGGAGGCTGTGAATTGGCAATGGCTTGTCATTTACGTGTTGCTTCTCCGAACGCCCGTTTTGGTCAACCGGAAGTGAATCTCGGATTAATTCCGGGTTATGGTGGCACACAGCGCATGGTACAACTAATCGGCAAAGGGAAAGCCATGGAACTGCTTACTACAGCCGATATGGTTGGAGCGGACGAAGCTAAAAGCCTTGGGTTGGTTAATCATGTAGTCGAGCAAAATGAATTGATTTCTTTTGCCACATCAATCATTCAAAAGGTTTCGAAGAAGTCGCCACGAGCAATCGGTGAAACAATCGCTTGTGTAAATGCGTTCTTCGATCAAGAGGCAGATGGTATGAGGACCGAGATTACAAAATTTGGCGAGTGCTTCCAGACAACCGATTTTGTTGAAGGTACGTCTGCCTTTTTAGAAAAGCGAAAGACAAACTTTCGCAAGTAAATGAGATGTCAATAATGGCACGCCATTTGTTTTAGATATGGCGAACAAGTAATTTTGATACGTAAAATAAAACACGACAAGAACAACATTATGAAACGAACATTTGTCACTCTGTTAATGGCTATAGGATTTGTAGCTTTCACTTCAGCTCAAGAGACCACAGCAACCGGCGAAGGATCTGGAGCTAAGATTAAATTTGAGAAGACTGAACACAACTTCGGAACAATCAAAGAAGGAACACAAGCTACCATTACCTTTACGTTTACTAACGAAGGCGATGAGCCATTGGTGTTGAACTCTGTTCGCGCCTCTTGTGGTTGTACAACTCCAAAATGGACAAAAGAACCTGTAGCACCGGGTCAAACTGGTGAAATCACGGCGATTTACAACTCAAAAGGTCGTCCGGGTAACTTCACAAAAACGATTACTGTGAAGTACAACGGAACCGAAGGAGATGCAACTCAGTACCTGACCATCCGTGGAACTGTACAAAGCGCACCGGCTGAAACACCATCACCGGTACAAGCAAATCCACAATAATCAAACAATAAGAATTGATAAAACCCAGGCTATTTAGTCTGGGTTTTTTTTGGCATTATTATAGCAACTTGTTAGGTAACGAGAATGTATATGAGAACAATTTACACAACACTATTGGCTTTCCTGATTACAACCACAGCAGTAAGTGCTCAGGACTTAAACACAGAACCTGCGGAGGAAAAGAAGGTAATTAGCCTTACTCCGGTAGGTACTCCAAAAATCAAGTTTGAAGAAAACGAATGGGATTTTGGAACCATTCGACAAGGTGAAAAAGTAACCCATGTGTTCAAATTTGTGAACGACGGTTCTGCTCCACTAGTCATTGCACATGTTTCAACCCCTTGTGGCTGTACCGCACCTAAATGGTCGTACGACAGCATTGCTCCCAGTGATACAGGCGAGATCGTCGTATCCTTTAATTCAGCGCACAAAATGGGTCCTCAAACGAAGACGCTAAAAGTTACCTATAATTCCGAGTTCAGTCCGGATTTGATTACCATAAAAGGAAAAGTGATTCCGAATGTTCCGGAAGAACATGATCCGCACGAAGGGCATGATCATGAATAAGCAGGGCAGATAAACAAAACTGAGTGAAGCCTCCGAAATCGGGGGCTTTTTTCATATGGTATTTTTCCAAGATTCGCTCAGCAGACCGGTCATTCCTCCTGTATGAATTGCTAAAATTTTAGACCCGCTGTCAATTGTGCCCGCCGTGAGCAATTGGTGAATCGCCCACATCATCCTGGCGGTGTAAATCGGATCAAACAGAATCCCGGTTTCAGCGCAAAGTTTGCGACCAAACTGAAGGATGTCTTCATCCAAGCTACCAAATCCTTTACCTGCAAATTGATTATGTACGGTCCAATTTGATGAATCAAATCCTTTGCGAATAGATTCCGTCATCGTTTCAGCTCCACGAATGGCAGCGACACCATGCACATGTGTTGATTCTCCTACCGAGCTTAAAATCCCCTTGAACGTTGTACCCGTGCCAATTGAAACAACGATGTGATCAAAATCAACACCGTGATTCGGCACAATCTCAGCACAGCCTCTCACACCAAGGTCGTTATCCCCGCCTTCAGGAATTACAAAGTATCCGTCATCTGCAAGTTTACCGGCGAGACTGCTTTTATCTCGATATTCAGCCCGAGTGACAAAACGAAGCTCCATACCGAACTCGTGGCAAAGTCTCAACACAAAATTTGATTTCGGACTGAGCTCATCACCACGTACAATGGCTACTGATTTTATTCCGGCTCCTGCACAAAGACACGCCGTGGCAATTAAATGATTCGAAAAAGCACCTCCGAAGGTGGCTATACCGCGGCAACCAGACTCCTCAAACGCGCTCAGATTATACTTGAGCTTTCGCCACTTATTACCGGAGATAAACGGATGTATCAAATCATCTCGTTTGAGCGACAAGTCGACATCAAACTTGCGGAACAAGGTCGATTGAATTTGATGAATGGGTGTTTGCTCTTCGAATCGCATCATTCGTAAAAAACCGAAATATCCTCAAGCGGTTTGCGTTGAATATCCGGTACTTCCGCATCATCTGCCGGGTAGCCAACCGGGATCAACAGAAACGGTTTTTCATTCTCGGGTCGGTTTAGAACTTTCGACAAGAAATTCATTGGGCTTGGAGTATGTGTGAGAGAAACCAGACCAGCTCGGTGGATTGCCGTAAGTAACATACCGGCTGCAAGGCCAACAGATTCTTGAACGTAATAGTTCTTAGACTTTATGCCATCTTCGAGATCATACGTTTTTCGGAAGACAATAATTAACCAGGGTGCTATTTCAAGAAATGGTTTGTTCCAATCTGTACCAAAGACCTTGAGATCTTCGAGCCAGTCCTCACTCATGCGACCATGGTAGTTTTCATATTCCTCTTTTTCTGCCGCCTCACGGATTTTCGCCTTGATTTCGGGATTGCTTACCGCACAAAATGTCCAAGGCTGTTTGTGGGCTCCTGAAGGGGCCGTGCCTGCCGACTTAATCTCATATTCGATTACTTCCCTGTCAACAGGTTTGTCCGAAAACACGCGCAAACTTCGCCGCTTGTTGATGTCGCTGTAAAACGATTTAACGCGCTCAAGGGACTCCTTTTGCTCAACCTGGTCGTATTCAAACGGAATGAAGTTTTCGGTTGTCATCTTTGCGGCTTTATCCAAATCCTATCCTTGCCTTTAAACTCAGGTGACTGAGTAGACAGAACCACCAGAGGTTTCCGCCCCTTGGTCAATACTGAATGTTCTGTACCCAACGGGATAAGAATGATATCTCCCTTTTTAATTTTTCGAGTTTGACCACCTAATGTCATAATTGCCTTTCCGCTCAATACTGTCACTACCTCGGTATGCTCCACATGTTTGTGCGGTGGTACCGATTGTTTCACCCAAATGATGAAACTACTGCTGCGTTCATCGGTATGAATTTTCTTGACGTAAATATTCGGATACGTGGTTGAATCCGGAGTTAAATCCGACTTTGAGAGGAACTGCGCATAAGCCTTGGTTCCGAGCAAGGTAAATAGAGTTAAAAAGAATAGTGTCTGTTTCATTAGAAATTAATCTTGTACCAGAAATTAGGTAACCGCCCTAATTGATATTCCAGCGCAAATATCTTAGACCCCGGGTTTTCAGGATCATCGAAATAGCTCTCTTTTAAAATGTTTTTAGTGTCTAGAACATTTGCAACATCGATAGAGATCTCATGTGTTGCCTTTTTCGTGTTTAGTCGGACTCCCAGTTTCAAGTCCCAACGGCTGTAGTTTCTGTACTGGAATTCGTTTCGCTCCGAGTCTACTATGATAACATTGGCTCCATCAAGACGTGTAGCTGCGGTATCGATAGGTGAATATCTGCGGCCTCCACCAACCGTATACTTGGTACCAAACACCCAAGCATTTTTATCTTTTTCTCCGAAACGTAGCTCATAACCACCCAACATGTTTACAATGAAGTTGCCGTTAAAATCGGTGTTCCGCTCAATCCCATCGCTGCCTTTGTATTTAGAATCGTAAACCGATGCCGTACTCATGAAATAGTAGTTGTTCGTAAAGAACTTTTCCAGCGTTAGCTCGATTCCTTGGTTTACTCCAGTTCCGGTGTTTTGCATCACATCAGGGAAGAAACGTTCGAAACCAGACCCTTGGTTTAGCAAAGAGAATGAGCTGGCAACTACTTCAACCGGAACATTGTTCAGCGTTTGATAATACGCCTCGGCACGTAACCTCAAATTCTTTTTCACAACACGTTGGTATGAGACCACAAAGTGGTGACTTCGCGTTGGACCTAATTCTGCATTGTGTGCGTCGTACGTTTTACTCACGCTATCGGTGAACAAGGTATTGTATACGTACAGTGGTTGAATTTGACTGTGCATACCATATCCGGCACCAAATGTTTCGTTTGCGCTGCGTCTCCATCGAATTCCAACTCTCGGTTCGATTAGGTTTGAATTGCTTTGGGTAAAATGCATGGCGTGCAAACCGGCATTCAACGTAAGCATTGAAGTAATTCGATATTTCCAACTTCCATATGCGCGAGCCATAAGCGGTCGGTTTTGAGCATTTAGTAGTTCCGTCATCGGTTTAGTTAGATCTCGTTCATCTTGGACACTATCCAAGTAGTTGATAAAGTATCCATCGACAATAAGTCCACCTTTGATTGTGCTTCGCGCACTAAATTTCTTGGTCAGTGAGGCATGAACAGTGGTTTTTCCGTGAAGCATTTCACTTCGAGAAACCGGCACGAGGTTTACCCTGGTGTACTCAAGTGGGTCGCGGAAAATCTTGTTGTGATCTGAAAGAATCTGCTGAACGTTATGTGCTACAACAACGTCTAGTGTTTTCTTTCCGGCAAGTTGTCGACTCCAAGTTGCTCCAACAACACCCATATTGGTTCTGAAATATTGATCTCGGTCTTTCTGGCCATACAACTCCTTCGACGGTACCGTATCGTCGCTAAACACGATATCGATTGACGACAGACCACCTAAGCCAAATATGGCAAAATTGCCCTTCTTCTGAGGGAAGTTAAGTTTGAAGTTTAAATCCTGATACTTCGGCACTGCCTCTGTACCGAGATCTATGTTCAACGCGCTAAAGATGTCGAAGGTTGCATATCGATAAGAGAATATGTAGGATGATTTTTTCTTCTTGTTGATTGGCCCTTCCGCCTGAATCTCAGTACCGAACAAACCAAACTGAGCACTGTATTCTGCTTTGTTGTAATTCCCGTTTCTAAAGTTCAAGTCAAAAACACCAGAGATACCATTTCCGTACTCAGCCGGAAATGCACTGGTCATGAAATCCGAACTTCCAACTAGCTTATTGTTAATCATGCTAATTGGTCCGCCCGTTGTTCCGGCAACCGCGAAATGACTTGGATTAAAGATATCCACGCCTTCAAAACGCCACAAAAGACCCAAGGGAGAGTTTCCGCGCACAACAATGTCGTTGCGCTGATCATCTGTACCGGCTACCCCGGCATAGTTCTGCGCCATACGCGCCGGATCTTGTCTAGAACCCGGATATCGCTCGGCTTCTTCAGCATCAAAACTTCGGGCACTCACCGTTACCATTTCATTATTGCTCCGCACCTTAGACTTTTTGAGTTGCACTACGGCAGCGCCCATCATGTTGGCCTTCTCAACCATATCGATATCAAGGTTCACCTCTTTACCACTGGTTACCATGATGTTGTTGCGCACTACCGGCTCACAACCCACGTATTCGGCTGAGATGGTAT
>CAJXLR010000042.1 GCA_913056425.1 uncultured Bacteroidota bacterium | reverse complement strand
CGCCTTGAAGTTTAAATCTGCCTAGCTCCCGTCCGGATTCGTCTAATGAAACTATTTCTTCGGTTCCCGCATCCACCACATAGAGCAACTCGTCAAAACCGGTTGTAATGTCTACAGGTTCAACAAAATCTTCTAATGCAGGTTGAATTGGGACATATGCAATATCTCGTATTTGAAAATCAGGTGTTTCAATGAAATCCAGTTCGGTCTTCTTCCCGAAGAAGCTATCGCAACCCGCGAGCAAAACCAAAAGCGATATGACTAAACCACGAGACTTCATCCTAGCGTTCCATTTTATTGAAATTGAGTTGAATCCCAAACTCATGTTGAGTACCCATCCAAATTGTTGGGTTCATACCATAGTTTATGGTTAACGGATGTACACCTATCTTACTTCGGTAACCCATACCGAAACTAGGGTATGCCTGTCCTTTCACACTAAGTTTAATTCCGGTTTGAACCGATAAAAGTTTGGCGTATCTGTATTCACAACCGATACGAATATTTTCAGCGTTGTCGTTCGGGTTATTAAGCTGCATCGATCCAACGATTAAATGGTCGTCTTTCTCGTACGCATCCAAGGCAAAGCCCATCTTAAAGACGGTAGGTAAGGAATAGCGAGCTAACTCAGGATTACCATTTCGGTTATAATCTACTTGCAAGAGAGAACCGGACATGGATGAACTTCCACCAAAGTTCTGAACTACCACGGCAAAACGTAGATTTTTAAAATCCGTTTGATACAAGAACCCAAGGTCTATAGCAGCGGTGCTGTTATTGTACACCTGCATGGTTTCGTAGATATACGTAACCGCGACGCCCAAACTAAACATATCTGAAAGCTTGGTGCTGTAATTACCCTTGAAAGCATTTTGACTCATGCTGAAATACTGACCGGTACCGTCCGGTTGGAATTCGGTACGAACCATCATGTCGCCACTGTTAAGCGAATTGACGCTAAGTCCGATGGTCGACTCGCTTGGTAGTTTATGCTGATAGGATAAGTAGCTCTGTTGAATGCCACCGCCAATTAACAAGTGGCTCGCTCCAATGCTGTTTTCTTCAAGTTTAGCCAGAGCAGCCGGATTCGTTATCGCCGAATACGCATCGTGAGTATTAGCAATGCTCGCTCCGGACATACCTACCGATCGTGGGTTTAAGTCGTTTTTCAAAAAACTCAATGTCGACAAACCGGCTCGCTGCCCACCAAAGTTAGGTAGCAGTTGCGCGCTCGCTACGCTCGCGCCCAAAACAAAAAGTCCGAATATCAGCAGATTTTTCACCGCGGCAAAATTACGGTTTATAGGTACTCAATTCACGTCGAATTGTTACGCTTTCGTTGTCTACGTCAAAATTTTACTTTTTTCGGGGCTATACTTGCCACGTGGAACAACGTCAGTCTAAAATTCAAGCAGCCGCAGATCGATTGTGGCGCTCATTTACAACCGGAGAAACATGTGAACCGGTGCGAGATTTAATCGGAGAAACCGACCAGGAAACTGCTTATAAGGTTCAGGAAATCAACGTTAAACGTAGAATGGGTCGAGGCGAAAAACCGGTTGGTAAAAAGATTGGGCTCACTTCGTTTGCGGTGCAAAAACAACTTGGCGTAGATCAACCGGATTACGGATTACTCTTTCACACCACCGAAGTCAAAAACGGAGGTGAACTCAGCGCAATGGAGTTGTTGCAACCCAAAGCGGAGGCTGAAATTGCATTCGTTGTTGGAAAAGATTTGACAGGAGATGTAACCATGGAAACACTCACCGATGCCATTGATTATGCCTGCGCATCCATCGAGATTGTTGGTAGTAGGGTTGCCGACTGGAATATCCGCATCACCGATACAATTGCCGACAATGCGTCTGCAAGTCACTATGTTTTAGGTGACAATCAAGTTTCCATTCACAAACTTGATTTGGTGAATTGCAAAATGGCGATGACCAAAAACGATGAAGTTGCTTCCGAAGGATCAGGTAAAGCGTGCATGGACAATCCACTTAATGCAACACTTTGGTTGGTTCAAACCATGATTAAAAATGGACAACCAATTCGTAAAGGAGAGGTTCTACTTTCCGGTGCATTGGGTCCTATGGTGAATATCTCCGAGGGCGACCATATCAAAGCAGAGATTGAAGGACTAGGAAGTGTTGAGGTTCGCATAAGCGAATAAATCCCAGCAAACAGATACTTTTGCAGGCTGAATGCTAGAGAAACTAGAATCCATATACCAACGCTTTCTCCAAGTAGAGACACAGTTGAGTGATCCCGCAGTACTATCGGATGTGAAGAAGTTCAATCAACTCAATAGAGAGTATGGTGATTTGAAAGACATCGTGGAAGTTTACCACGAGTACAAAGCTGTGGTTACCGGTATGGATGAGGCCAAGGATATTCTCTCAAACGAGAGCGATCCCGAATTGAAAGAAATGGCCAAAATGGAGCTCGATGAATTGTCGGATAAGCGACCCGAAATGGAAGAGCGAATTAAATGGTTGCTCATCCCGAAAGATCCCAACGACAATAAGAACGTAATTGTTGAAATCCGTTCCGGAACGGGTGGTGATGAGGCGAGTTTATTTGCCGGCGATTTATACCGAATGTACGAGCGATACTGCCAAAACAAAGGTTGGAAAACCGAGGTGGTGGAAGTTATGGAAGGAACAGTTGGTGGATACAATAAGGTGGTTTTCGAAGTAAAAGGAAATGGGGTTTATGGAACCTTGAAATTCGAAAGCGGGGTTCACCGCGTTCAGCGTGTTCCGGAAACTGAGTCTCAAGGTCGCGTGCATACAAGTGCCGCCACAGTTGCAGTACTTCCGGAAGCAGATGAAGTTGATGTAGACCTAAACATGGGGGATGTTCGACGAGATACATTCCGAGCATCCGGAGCGGGCGGTCAGCACGTAAACAAGACTGAATCGGCGATACGATTGACACACATTCCGACGGGTATTGTGGTGGAGTGTCAGGACGGCCGTTCGCAACACCAGAACTACGACAAAGCGCTTACCGTTCTTCGAACACGATTGTATGAAAAGAAGTTAGAAGAGCACAATAAGAAAATAGCCGCCGAACGAAAATCATTGGTATCAACCGGAGACCGATCGGCAAAAATTCGCACCTATAACTTTCCTCAAAGTCGGGTGACAGACCACCGAATCAACCTTACACTTTACAATTTATCTGAGGTTTTAGGAGGTAACATTCAAGAAGTTATAGACCAGTTACAACTCGCTGAGAACACGGAAAAACTGAAAGCCGGCGGGTTAGACACATAAGCTGTTTATAAGTTGTTATTACTAACACCCCATCCTCAATGATGGCGGTGCCTCCGAAATTTATCTTTGTTCATTAATTCATTTCTGAAACGAAATAATACGTCGTATGAGATTCAAAGCACTTGAGTTTGCCCTTTCCAGACAACCTATCAAAGTAAACCGTGAGCACAACAGTGTTCAAGAGTTATTTGCCAGCAACGTCTTTAACGACGATGCTATGCAAACGTACTTAGACAAAGACACGTACAAGGCCCTGAAATCTGCCGCTGAAAACGGCACAAAGATTAGTCGGGAAATTGCGTCACAGGTTGCTGTGGGCATGAAAGCTTGGGCTTTGGAGCACGGTGTGACACACTACACCCACTGGTTTCAACCTCTTACAGGAACTACTGCAGAAAAGCACGATTCCTTTTTTGAGCCTCAAGATGGAAGAGCAATTCTAAAGTTTAGCGGTGGTGCATTGGTTCAGCAAGAGCCGGATGCATCAAGTTTGCCAAGTGGTGGCTTGAGAAACACTTTTGAAGCACGTGGTTACACGGCTTGGGATCCTTCTTCTCCAGCATTCATCTATGAAAACACCAGTGGTAAAACATTGTGTATTCCAACCGTATTCGTTTCGTATACTGGTCAAGCACTGGACTACAAAGCTCCGTTGCTCAAATCCATTTCATTGTTGGATAAGGCGGCTACGGATGTTTGTAAGTACTTCTATAAAGACGTGAATAAAGTTTCAGCTTCACTAGGTATCGAGCAGGAATATTTCTTGGTTGACAAGGCATTGTTTAACCAGAGACCTGACTTGGTGATGTGTGGCAGAACGCTGTTTGGTTATGCTGCGGCAAAAAACCAACAGATGGATGATCACTACTTCGGATCCATTCCAGATCGCGTGTTCAACTACATGGTGGATTTCGAGAACGAAGCCCTCAAACTCGGAATCCCCCTACGAACACGTCACAACGAGGTGGCTCCGGGTCAGTACGAATGTGCACCGCAGTTTGAAGAAATCAACTTGGCGGTAGACCACAATCAGCTCTTGATGGATTTAATGGACGAGGTGGCAAACCGACATGGTTTCAAGGTGTTGTTCCACGAAAAACCATTCGCAGGTATTAACGGTAGCGGTAAGCACAACAACTGGTCGTTGATCACAAACACCGGAATTAACTTGCTGTCTCCGGGCAACAACCCGCTATCAAACTTGAGCTTCTTAACCTTCTTTGTGAACACAATTAAGGCTTTCCACGATCATAGCGATTTGATTAGAGCGAGTATCGCATCTGCTTCAAACGATCACCGTTTGGGGGCTAACGAAGCTCCTCCGGCTATCATGTCTATTTTCATTGGCTCTACATTAACCAAGGTGCTAGAAGACTTGGTAAACAACGTTGCCGCTCCAAAGGGTAAAGGGTCGGATGAAGAAAAAACGATTTCAATCGCGCGTATTCCTGAGATCCTACTAGATAACACAGACCGAAACCGAACCTCGCCTTTTGCGTTTACTGGAAATAAGTTTGAATTGCGCGCAGTAGGTTCATCGAAAAGTTGTGCATCACCAATGACTGTTCTCAATGCAGCCATGGCGCACCAGCTTGCACAGTTTAAAGCGGATGTGGATGCACTCATTGAGAAGAAAGAGAAAAAGAACGATGCCATTGTTGCGGTTTTACAGCAATACCTGAAAGACTCAAAACGAGTACTTTTTGAAGGTAACGGATATGGTGACGCATGGGTTAAGGAAGCAGCAAAAAGAGGTTTATCAAACCTACGCGACACACCTTCTGCACTTCATGCATACGTGAGCGACTTAACCGTCAACGTAATGGGTGAATTGGGCATCTTCACCAAAGAAGAGCTGAAAGCACGTTACCACATTGAGTTGGAAGACTACATGAAGAAGGTTCAGATTGAAGGCAGAATCATCGATGAGATAGCCTATACCCATGTTCTCCCTCCTGCACTTGAGTATCAGAAAAAGGTTGCAGAAAACGTTGCATCGTTAAAAGCAGCCGGTGCTTCAAAGAAATCCATTGCTGCTTCTATGGAAGTGATGGAAGAAGTTGGTGAACACATCAATGCACTTAAAACCAAAGTAGATCGTATGGTTGAAGCTCGGAAAGCTGCCAACAAACTTGACACCATTGAAGCTCAAGCTCAGGCTTACAGCGACAATGTGAACAAAGAGTTTGACGACATCCGATACCACGCCGATAAGCTAGAACGCTTGGTTGACGATACACTTTGGTCGTTGCCAAAGTACCGCGAGTTGCTCCACATCAAATAGGAAAAAGAGCACTCCAACCCAACCATTTTTTTCTGCGTTTCGTCACTCTATTGACAACGCCAAACAACTGCATTTCAGCCAGTTGAATCCTCCAAAATTTATTTGGAAATCGGTTGAATATTGTTGATTTTTGGCAATTAGTAGAATTCGATAAAGACATCTAGCAGAATGAATCGTTGGAATACCAAAATTGCTCTATGGTCACTTGGGCTTATGATTGCCCTAGTAGGTTGTAAAGCCAGTCTTCAGGAAGCCAATAAGAATTATGAGTTGCACCAGTACGCTGTTGCCGCTGATATGTATGAGCGCGTACTCAAGGAAAACAAGGAATTAACCAAAATCCAAAAACAAGAAATTGCTTTCAAAGCAGGTGAGGCATATCGCCATAACCACAACAGTAAAAAAGCTTTGAAAATGTACTCGAAGTCCATCAAGTATGGACGTAAAGATGCTACTGCAGCAATTCGCGAGGCTGAAATGTACATGGAGCAAGGTTTGTACACCGAGGCTCTCACCAAGTTGAAGGAGTACAAAAAAGCATTCCCGGCTGAAAAATCGATAGACGATATGATTGCCGGATCTGAGCTAGCTCTCAAGTGTGCCGACAAAAAGACTAGATACATCATTGAGGAGTTCAAAGTTGTAAATGAGTCTAAAGTGGATGATATGGTTCCACGATATGCGGATAAGCGACACAAAACAATCATGTTTACGTCGGATCGCGTAGACGGAATCAGCAACAAACAGTTGAAGTGGACAGGAAGAAACTTTGGTGATTTTTGGATAACTGAACAAAAAGGACGTCGAGATAAAGTTAAATGGCAGGCGCCTGTGCTTGTAGATGGATTCACCGAATTCTACGATGGTGTTGCCACATTTGACGCACGTTACTCAACCATGTACTTTACTCAGTGTAATGGATTAGAAGGTAAAGACACAACGTGTAAGATATACGAAGCAAAGAAACGCGGACGTGCATGGGAAGTTAATCCTGAACCATTGCCTTTCTGTAGCGACAAATACGACTGCGGTCACCCGGCACTATCTCCAGACGGGACCAAACTTTACTTTGTGAGCGACATGGAAGGAAGCCTTCAAGATGAAGGAAAAGAACCACGCGAGCGCACCAAAGACATTTACGTGGTAAACTATGTTCGACGAGGTAAAACTTGGGGTGAGCCTATCAATCTTGGAAAGACTGTAAACACCACCGGAGACGAGAAGTTTCCATATGTTCACGAAGACGGTTCGTTGTACTTCTCTTCAGACGGGCACGTTACACTTGGTGGACTAGACATCTTCCACACAAAGCAACTTAGCGAAAGTCCAACCGATTGGGCTCAGCCTGAAAACATGGGCTGTCCAGTAAACTCAAAAGGTGACGATTTTGGAATCTTACTAGATACTGATAAAGAAAGCGGTTTCTTTACATCAGATCGTGGAAGAGGTGATGATAACATCTACCAGTTCTCCATGACACCAATTATCTTGGTGTTAAAGGGAACTGTAACCGACTGTGATAACACGCTTCCATTGGAAAAAGCGTTGGTAGAAATCAGCAACGATAAAGACTCAAGCAAAATCAGACTGTACACCGACGAAAAAGGTTACTACGAAACGCCTTTGAAATTGGGTGTAAACTATGAAATCAAAGTATCGAAACGTGAAGACTACTTCTACGATGCGGAACCAAAGTTTGTTTCAACCGAAGGTCTGGAATTCAGCGCTGAGTTTGTGAAGGACTTCTGTCTTAAGAATCAGTGTAACGATGTGTTCGTACTTCCTATTTACTACGGACTTGACTCAGCGTTCCTGCGTAACGAATCCAAAACAGTGTTGGACAACCTAGTTGCGACACTCAAGAAATATCCGAAAATGAGCGTTGAGCTTGGATCACATACGGACTGTCGTGCAACGTATGAATACAACCGAGACCTGTCTCAGCGACGTGCGGATTCTGCAGTAGCATACATCCTCAAGAATGGTATCAACCCATTCCGCTTGGAAGCACGAGGTTATGGTGAGTCTCAGTTAACCAACCACTGTGAGTGTGAGGGAACAAAACGAGTACCATGTACTGAAGAAGAACATCAAGCCAACCGTCGTACCACGGTTAAGGTTGTAAACTGTAAATACGAGTTTAAATGGAGTAATCCTGAAGTTCAGGACACCAATGCCATCGCTATGGGTGACAGTATTATCTACAGTAAGGTGATTATCCAGGCTCGTAAAGACTACATTAAAAACCACGGTAGCGAGTACGAGAAAGAAATCAAGAAGATTCAAGAAGAGAAGAAACGTCAGGAAGAAGAAGCCGAGCGTCAGCGTATTGCTAAGCTTTACGACATCATTCCTGTAACGCCAAACCGCGATAAAATCTACATGGCAGCATCTGCCGGCCGCAAGCGCTTGAAGCTACAATACGACGAGGAAGGTTCAAGAATTGAATTGAAACAACGTACGGTAGAAGCCATGCTGAAATCGGGAGTTATCAAGGTTGACGATTTCTCAGATGGAAACAAGAAAATCAAATTGACCGACGGAACGAAATTGACCAGTACGTCATTTAAGATTCCTGAACTCACTTTCGAAGGCGGGGTAACCCTAACCAAAGTGCGTTGTAAGATGGTTGAAGATACGAAGCAAGAAACCATAGGTGGAGGCGTTTTCCTAAAAGACTACATCGAAATAGAAATCAAAGACGGAAAGATGTGGTTGACCAAAGAACAAGAATAAAATCCTAATTAAATTCATACGAAGCTCGGGCCTGTTGGCCCGAGCTTTTTTGTTTTAGACTTCCTCCCCTACCAATGCTTATCTTTGCACCTCTTATTTACACATGAGTCGATATTCAAAACGAGGAGTTAGCTCCAAGAAGGAAGACGTCCACAAGGCGATCTCAAAACTTGACAAAGGGTTGTACCCAAATGCATTTTGTAAAATCATACCGGATTACCTGGGTGGTGATGATGCATATTGCAATATCATGCACGCCGATGGTGCCGGAACAAAATCTTCATTAGCCTACCTCTACTGGAAGGAAACCGGAGATTTAAGTGTTTGGAAAGGTATCGCCATTGATGCAATCGTGATGAATCTAGACGATTTACTTTGTGTAGGTGTGACCGATGATTTCTTGTTGAGTAACACCATTGGTCGGAATAAAAACCGAGTTCCGGGTGAGGTAATTTCTGCTATAATTAACGGAACCAACGAATTCATAGATGAAATGGCCGATCACGGCGTTAACATCATCCAAACCGGTGGAGAAACCGCGGATGTGGGTGACTTGGTTCGATCCATTATTGTTGATAGCACAGTTACAGCACGCACCAAGCGGGATAACATCATTGAGAATAACATCAAACCCGGTAATGTAATAGTTGGTCTGGCGTCGTATGGTCAGGCTAACTACGAAACAGCCTACAACGCAGGTATGGGCAGCAACGGACTAACATCGGCAAGACACGACATCTTTAACAAGATCTACCGAGATAAATATCCTGAAAGCTTTGACCCGGAAGTGGATGCCGACTTGATTTACTCAGGCTCTTATAAAATCACCGACACGGTTTCTGATATGCCGGTGGACATGGGCAAGGCCGTATTGAGCCCAACTCGAACCTATGCACCGATAATTCACGAAATCCTTAAGAATGCACGAAAGCACATCAACGGAATCGTGCATTGCTCGGGTGGCGCTCAAACCAAGGTTTTGCGTTTTATCCGCGATACAAAAGTGATAAAAGACAACCTCTTGGAAGTCCCTCCTTTGTTCCAATACAT
This sequence comes from uncultured Bacteroidota bacterium, assembly GCA_913056425.1. Classification (GTDB taxonomy): domain Bacteria; phylum Bacteroidota; class Bacteroidia; order NS11-12g; family UBA9320; genus UBA987. Next base: position 775 of record CAJXLR010000042.1, on the reverse strand, counting down.
TCAACAAGAATCGGGTAGCGATAATCGCGAAATGATGGAAGTATTTAACATGGGACATCGTATGGAGTTGTATACAGATGAAGCTACCGCGAACGAAGTTATTTCAATCTCCAAAAGCTTTGGGGTAGGCGCTCAAATCATTGGGAGATGTGAAGCTGCCGAAGGACAACAACTCGATATTCATCACAACGGTGAAGTAATTCACTGGAACTTTTCAGAATAAATGGCTGTCGACAAGAAACGGGACATCCGAGACGAATCGCTAGAGCAACTCACCGAGACTTTTCTGACTTGGGGAGAAAAAGCGTTTCGCGCGAAACAAGTCTCTGAATGGCTCTGGAAAAAGGGCGTCCGCAGTTTCGATGATATGACCAATCTTTCCAAGTCATTACGTGAAAAGCTGAAAGATAATTACACCTTCAACGTGATCAAGCCGGACATTATTCAAAAGAGTAGTGATGGCACCATAAAGATTGGGTTTAGGTTACACGACGACAATTTTGTGGAAGGTGTTCTGATACCAACATCAAAACGCATGACTGCCTGTGTTTCGAGTCAGGTTGGATGCAGTCTTGCATGTACTTTTTGCGCAACCGGATATTTAAAACGGGAGCGTAATCTTAAACACTACGAGATTTTTGATCAGGTCGCGATAATTAACGAGCTGGCACGAGAAAACTACGACATCCCGTTATCCAACATCGTGTTTATGGGTATGGGCGAACCTTTCTATAATTATGAGAATATAGTAAAAACAGTGGAAGTTTTTAATGAT